>CAZIWG010000058.1:0-13523 GCA_964542925.1 uncultured Granulosicoccaceae bacterium
TAGTGTTCAGGAGGGTCTGTTAATGGGTCAATGAGTTGGTGCCGAAGAGAGGACTTGAACCTCCACGCCCTTGCGAGCACATGCACCTGAAGCATGCGTGTCTACCAATTTCACCACTTCGGCAAGAGCGGCGAACTTTACCGATTGCCCCTGAAAATGTCAATTTAGGCCACTGGATTTCCCTAACTTTATATAGAGTGTCACAATAGCAGCATGAGTAAACCTAAAAAACCAGTTGATCCGCATTCACAGCGAGAGTCTGAGAAATACCAACGTCCCATTCCTAGCAGGGAGTTTATTCTGTCCGTGTTATCGGAAGCAGATAAACCCCTTAATTTCAGACATTTAACATCAGAACTGGGTCTGGATGAAGATATTGATCATATTGCCTTGCAGCGCCGGCTTAATGCCATGGAACGCGATGGTCAGTTGTTACGAAATCGTCGTGGTGGCTTTTGCTTACCAGAACGGCTTGATTTAGTAACCGGACGAGTCACGGCACATCCTGATGGTTTCGGATTCTTAATTCCTGATGAAGCGGGAGAAGATGTCTTCTTAACAGCGCGCCAGATGCGCAGTATTTTGCATGGCGATCGGGCGATTGTTCGTATTACCGGCGTTGATCGACGAGGTCGGCGTGAAGGTGCATTGGTTGAGGTCATCGAGCGCAACAACGAATCTGTGGTGGGGCGTTATCTTGAAGAGTCGGGCGTGAGTTTTGTGGTGCCAGATAATTCGCGTTTGCAAGATGTTCATATACCCACTGACCAACGCAATGGCGCGAAGTCAGGTCAAATTGTCGTCGCTGCTATCACGCAACAACCGAATCGACGTTCACAACCGATTGGTCGAATTAGTGAAGTGCTGGGTGATCACATGGCACCGGGCATGGAAATTGATGTGGCGATTCGTTCTCATGGCTTGCCTCATGAATGGTCAGATGAAGTCATGCAAGCCGCTGCAAAATTTGGAGATACGATTCCTGAAACCGATATGGCTGATCGCGAAGATTTACGTGACGTGCCTTTAGTCACGATTGATGGTGCAGATGCGCGCGATTTTGATGACGCGGTATTTTGTGAACCGCATGGTAAGGGCTGGCGTTTATTAGTGGCGATTGCCGATGTCTCAACTTATGTGGAAACGGGCGATGCTTTAGATAAAGAAGCAGTTGAACGTGGAAACTCGGTTTATTTCCCGCAACGGGTTATTCCCATGTTGCCTGAAAATTTATCCAATGGTTTATGTTCACTGAATCCAAATGTAGATCGTCTTTGTATGGTCTGCGAAATGTTTTTCAATGCGGCGGGTAAATTAGGTGACTATCGTTTCATGCGCGGAGTCATGCGTTCGCATGCGCGATTTACTTATTCAGATGTTGCTGCGATATTAGTTGATAGAGATGCTGCTTTACGCAAAATACACAAGAAGTTAGTACCCGATCTAGAAAACCTTTACGGCCTTTATCACGTACTACGTAAAGCACGAGACAAACGTGGCTCGATTGATTTTGATACAACGGAAACACGGATTGAATTTGGCGAAGATAGAAAGATTGAACGTATTACGCCGGTGATCAGAAATGATGCACATAAATTAATTGAAGAATGCATGATCAATGCAAATATAGCTGCGGCACATCATTTATTAAAAAATAAAATGCCAACGCCATTTCGTATTCATGATGGGCCGCAAGGTGAACGTCTAAGTGATTTGCGAGATTTTCTGACAGAACTAGGTTTAACGCTGGGTGGGGGAGAAGATCCTGAACCCAAACATTACGGGCAGTTACTAGATAAAATTGTAGGACGTCCAGACTTCCATTTAATCCAAACTGTTTTGCTGCGGTCATTGCAACAAGCGGTTTACTCCACAGACAATATCGGTCACTTCGGTTTAGCGCTTGAACATTATGCGCATTTCACCTCACCGATTCGTCGTTACCCTGATTTAATGGTGCATCGGGCTATTCGCCATCTTATTGCTGGCGGAAATACCGAGACGTTTGAGTTCAGTAAAGTCAGTGTTCAACGTATTTCTGAACATAGTTCAATGACCGGTCGTCGTGCTGATGAAGCTACACGTGATGCTGTCGCTTGGCTTAAATGCGAGTATATGGTTGAAAAAGTCGGTGAAGAATTTGAAGGTACGATTAGTGCAGTGACCGGTTTTGGAATATTTGTTGAACTTGATGAAGTCTATGTTGAAGGTTTAGTGCATGTCACTGCGTTGGAAAATGATTTCTATCATTTTGATCCCGTTTCGCACTGTTTAGTTGGCGAGAATACCAGTCGTGTCTATAGAATTGGTGACAGAGTACGTATTCAAGTCGCTAATGTGAATTTGGATGACCGTAAGATTGATTTTGTGATGGTTGAATTCTTGTCTGAGTCGACTCCTTATACTAAGCGTAAAGTGTCATCTGTTCGAAAAGGTAAAAAGAAGACGACGTTGAGACGTAAAACATCGGCATCGCGCGATAAAAAATCATCAAATAAGAAAAGATCCGAGCGTAATAAGAAAGAAGGTAGTAGGAATAAAACGGATAGTAAGGAAAGCTCTGCCAGTAAAAATAAAAAAACGACTAAGAAAAAATTAAGTAAGAAAAAATCGGCGAGCAAAAAGAAGTCATCTACTAAGAAAACAACAACTAGTAAACATGCGGCTAAGAACAAGAAGAAATCGAAGGATAAGAAAAAAATCAAGGCTAGGAAGTAATGTCAGAGCAACATGTTTATGGCTTTCACGCCATTGAAGCCATTCTACAGCATGAGCCAGAACGGATTTTAGATATTTGGGTGTTAAGTGGTCGCGGTGATAAACGGCTTGATGCGATATCAGATGCTTTGTCACGACAAGGTATTCAACAACAAAAAGTCAAACGTGAAAAACTCGATGAGTTAGCAGACAGTACACGCCATCAAGGAATTGTCGCAAATTGTCGAATGGCACCCACAAGAAATGAGAATTTCTTAAACCAGTTACTTGATGGTTTAACTGAGCCCGCTTTCCTATTAATACTCGATGGCATACAAGACCCACATAATTTGGGTGCCTGTCTACGCACAGCCGATGCAGCAGGTGTGCATGCAGTGATCGCACCTAAAGATAATGCCGCCACACTCAATGCAACGGTACGCAAAGTCGCCAGTGGTGCAGCAGAAACAACGCCTTTTATTAGTGTTACGAATCTTGCGCGTTGTTTACGCAATTTAAAAGAACGCGGTATATGGTTGATTGGTGCAGCGGGGGAAGTTGATACCAATGTATATCAACAAGACTTAACAGGGCCTTTGGCGATGGTAATGGGCGCAGAGGGGAAAGGATTACGGCGGCTAACCCGTGAGACCTGCGATCATTTAATTACTATTCCTATGCCGGGGAATGTTGAAAGCCTGAATGTATCTGTGGCAACAGGTGTTTGCCTTTACGAAGCGTTACGCCAACGAACTAAACGTTAATAATGGCTAGGTAATTTTTCATTAATGGTGATAATGCCACTTTCAACGGAGATGTAACCACCGGTGGTGAGATCCTTGAAAATACGACTGACCATTTCACGTGACGCACCAACCATGCTGGCAATATCTTTTTGAGTGAGTTTTTCACGAATTACTTTGGTGCCATCATCCTCGGGCTTAGCGAATTGTAAAAGTGTTCTAGCAACACGACCATACACATCCATGAGCGCAAGACTTTCAATATTTTTATTTGCCTCACGAAGTCGCTTAGACAAACCTTTTAATAGGTTACGTACTAAACTTGGATTATTATCGAGTACATTATTGAAATCAGATTGGTTAATGACACAAAATTGGCATTTTTCCATGGTGACTACACGAGCGGAACGTGGTTCATCATCTATCAAGGCAAGCTCACCGAAGTAATCATTCGGTTCTAGAATAGAAATGGTAATTTCTTTACCATCTTCATCACTCAATACGATTTTTACCTTGCCTGTAATAATAAGATATAGGGAATCGGTTTCATCACCCTCATTGATAATGACATTATTCTTAGGAAAACTGCGTTTAGCGGTGATACCAATAATTTCTTCTAGTTCAGTGTTAGAAAGACCAGAAAATAGCGGTATATTCTGTATCTGAGATGTATTAATACTGGTGGGCACTAGGACTCCCCTTATTATTTGGTCAAGCTAAGTGACTGCTATCATAGGGCAGTCACGCAGGGGCGACAAGTCGTAATAATTGCAAGAAAGGGGGTAATTTTCATAGAAAATAGCTATTTTTGTTAAAAAGCACTGTTTTAAGCTATTTTTTCCGTTGCTATGGGGGCATTTCATGGGTAGTATTCCGTTCCCTGTTAGGGCTATTCCCTAATGGGCAATGCAATTAGTTTAACTCCTTGCCTTTTACATGTTGTTTAAGGCTAAAACCCGAAAGGAGTCTCGATGAGACACTATGAGATCGTGTTTCTGGTCCACCCTGATCAGAGCGAGCAAGTCCCTGCAATGGTAGAGCGTTACCGCACTGCAATTGAATCTAAAGAAGGCAAAATCCACCGTCTAGAAGACTGGGGTCGTCGCCAACTTGCCTACCCAATTAACAAAATTCATAAAGCACATTACGTTTTGATGAACATCGAATGTAGTCAAGATGTGTTGGATGAACTTGAATCGTTGTTCCGCTTTAACGATGCTGTGATTCGTAACTTGGTTATTAAATGTGACGAAGCCATTACGGATCAATCTCCTCTTGCGAAGTCTAAAGAAGAAAAAGACAGTCGTGATAGAGAACGCAGTGCAGAACGTGCTCCAGCAACGGAAGCTGCTGCTAAGCCAGCAACAGAAGCTGCTGCTGAACCAGCAACAGAAACTGCCGCTGAACCAGCAACAGAAACTGCCGCTGAAGCACCTGCCGCAGACGAAGCCACAACTGAAGCGCCAGCCGAATAAGCTCGGTTAATGAATTCAAGGAGAATTAAAGATGTCACGTTTTTTCCGTCGTAAAAAATTCTGTCGTTTTACTGCCGATGGCGTAAAACAGATTGATTACAAAGATCTTGCCACATTAAAGAACTACGTTACTGAAAATGGCAAAATTGTGCCTAGCCGTATTACCGGTACTAAGGCTCGTTACCAACGTCAACTGTCTACGGCTATCAAGCGCGCACGTTTTCTTGCGTTGCTTCCGTACACAGATTCACACTAAGCCCGGAGGATTTAAGCATGGAAATTATACTGCTTGAGAAAGTACAAAACCTGGGTGATCTGGGTGAGAAAGTTAACGTTAAGTCTGGTTTTGGTCGTAACTTCCTGATTCCATCAGGTAAGGCGATTCCTGCAACTGAAGCGAATACCGCTGAATTTGAAGCACGTCGTGCAGAACTAGAAAAAGTAGCCTCTGAAAAGCTGGTAGCAGCACAAATACGTGCCGATAAATTAGCAGAATGTAGCATTACCATCACGCGTAAGGCGTCTGATGAAGGTAAGTTGTTCGGTTCTGTGAGCAACATCGATGTGGCTGATGCCATTACCGAAGCCGGTGTTGAAGTAACTAAGGCTGACGTACGTATGCCAGATGGCGCAATTCGTGCCATTGGTGAGTTCGAAATCGCACTGCATTTCCACACTGATGTGGATGCGAAGCTAACCATCACGGTTGTTGCTGAATAAGACGCATTAAACTTGCCAATCTCAGCTTTAGACTGAGGTTGGCAAGCTCTTTATTATTGATTTTCCTACCTATTTTCTCCGCTTTTTTTACCTGATTTTATCCACAGCCTATACACAGATTTGTACCTTGCTCAAAGTGGCTAAACGCGTAAGATTTCTTTATCAGCACGATAATGCTTCTGTTATGATTGTGCTCAGTATAAACCCAATTATAATAATGATGACAACCGAGAGTTTTCACTAATCCTATGCAAGATTTCGCACATAATACAGCTGATTTAGGTGGTGGTGACGCTGCCATGGCAGCATTAAAAGTTCCTCCGCATTCTATTGAAGCAGAGCAGTCTGTATTAGGTGGCTTGATGTTGGATAACGAACGTTACGACCATGTTACCGAAGTCATTGGCGAACAAGACTTTTATCGACATGATCACCGTTTAATTTTCCAAGCCATTACCGCACTCGCGAATAAAGAAGATCCCTATGATGCGGTCACTGTCTCTGAATACCTTAATGATATGGGTGAGTTAGAAAATATTGGTGGTCTGGTTTTTCTTGGTGGTATTGTGCAAAACACACCGAGTGCAGCAAATATTAAGGCATATGCGGGTATTGTGCGTGAGCGTTCTGTATTGCGACAGTTAATTTCAGTTGGCACCAATATCAGTGATGCCGCCTTCAACACGAAAGGGCAAGACAGTGGTGATATTCTTGACGAAGCCGAGCGTGATGTATTGGCGATTGCGGAACAGCGCTCGCGTGGTCGTAAAGGCTTTGAGAATATTAAAGATCTGCTTAATAAAAGTCTTGATCGTATTGATGAGTTGTTTCATTCCAAAAATCCACTGACGGGTATTTCAACGGGCTTCGATGACTTTGATCAACGGACATCCGGGTTGCAAAAATCTGATTTGATTATTGTTGCCGGTCGTCCTTCTATGGGTAAAACCGCATTTGCGATGAACCTTGCTGAAAATGCGGCAATTAAAAGTGGCGAACCAGTCGCAATTTTCAGTATGGAAATGCCAAGCGAACAACTTGCTATGCGTATGATGTCATCACTGGGGCGGATTGATCAAAATCGCATTCGTACCGGTAAACTCGAACAAGATGATTGGCCGCGACTTAGCTCAGCTGTTAGTTTACTTTCTGAAGCACCGTTATTTATTGATGATACACCGGCTTTAACACCGGGAGAATTACGTGCACGAGCAAGACGTTTAAAACGAGAGAATGGTGGCAAGCTAGGACTGATTATTATTGATTATTTGCAGCTGATGCAGGGCAGCGGAAATTCACGTCAGGAAAACCGTGCCACTGAAATTTCTGAGATTTCTCGATCTTTAAAAGCACTTGCTAAAGAACTGGAAGTCCCAGTGATTGCCTTGTCACAGCTTAATCGTGGTCTTGAGCAACGACCTAATAAACGACCCATCATGTCAGACTTACGTGAGTCAGGAGCGATTGAGCAAGATGCCGATGTCATCGCCTTCATTTACCGTGATGAAGTTTATAATGAAGACACACCAGATAAAGGTGTTGCTGAAATTATTATTGGTAAACAACGTAATGGCCCGATAGGAACAGTACGTTTAACCTTCCGTGGTCAATTCACACGCTTTGAAAATTTTATGCCAGACAGCTATGCAGGAAATTTTGAGGGAGCTGAGTGAGTCGTCCGCTACGAGCGGAAATTAAACTCAGTGCCTTGCAACACAATTTGCAACAGGCGCGTAACGCTGCTCCATCTTCCAAAATTATTGCTGTAATCAAAGCCAATGCGTATGGGCATGGTATGCAGTTAGTTGCACATGCATTGCATGACGTTGATGCATTTGCAGTAGCCAGTATTGAGGAAGCAATTAATTTACGTGAAGCAGGTATTCATCAGCCCATTATCTTACTAGAAGGTTTTTTTGATGCGGATGATTTGTTGTTACTGCAAGCCTATTCATTAGAACCCGTTATTCATAACACTCATCAAATTAACATGCTAGAGAAAACCTCACTCACGTATGCTTTTAATGTGTGGTTAAAGATAGATACCGGTATGCATCGACTTGGTTTTTCTCCTCAGGAGGTTAAATCGGTTTATGCGCGTTTAAAAGAGTGTGATGCAGTTGAAACTATTCATGCCATGACACACTTTGCTTCTGCTGACGATCAAGAAAATTTAAGTACGCCATATCAAATATCACTATTTAATAAAACTATTAAAGAAGCCAGTATAATATCGAGCGTTAGTCTCGCTAATTCTGCTGGAATACTTGGTTTTCCCAATAGCCATGCTGACTGGGTTAGACCAGGTATCATGCTTTATGGCGCAAGTCCTTTTGTTGACGATGATATTGAATCTTTAAAGCTACAACCTGCGATGAATTTAGTCAGTGAACTTATTTCTGTGCGTGATGTATTGCGTGGTGAATCGGTGGGCTATGGTGGCGAGTGGGTGTGCCCTGAAACGATGTCTGTTGGTGTGGTTGCTTGTGGTTACGGAGATGGTTATCCGCGTCATGCAGCCGAAGGCACACCGCTATTAGTGAATGGGAAACGGGTTCCTTTAATTGGTCGTGTATCCATGGATATGATCATAGTTGATTTACGAGGTTGCGATGCAAAGGCAGGTGATCCAGTCATGCTTTGGGGAGATGAATTGCCTGCCGATGAAATAGCCCACCATGCAGAAACGATTGCTTACGAATTATTTTGCAATGTTGCACCGCGTGTACCACGCGTTGAAATAAAATAAGGATGTTTTAAACATGGCAAAGGCAAAACAAGTTTATACCTGCACAGCCTGTGGCGCACAGTCAGGAAAGTGGAATGGTCAGTGTGGTGATTGCGGCGCATGGAATACACTTGAAGAAACTGTTGTGAGCATTGGCAGTAAAAGTAATCCTCGCAGTGCGCGTTTTCAAGGTTACGCAGGTGAATCATCAGTACAATCATTGACAGAAGTCAGCCCAGAAGAACATACACGTTTCTCTATTGGTATTTCTGAATTAGATCGGGTTCTTGGTGGTGGGGTTGTACCGGGTTCGGTCATTCTTATTGGTGGAGATCCGGGAATTGGTAAATCAACAATTCTGCAACAAGCACTAGCGGAGTTGGGCAAGACGTTAAAACCGCTCTACATCACCGGTGAAGAATCCTTGCAACAAGTTAGTATGCGTGCACATCGACTCGGTTTAGAAGACACAGAAATTCGTTTGCTGAGTGAAACGTGTGTTGAAAAAATCATAGAAACTGCACAAAAAGAAAAACCACAAGTGATAGTGGTTGATTCTATTCAAACTATTTTTACCGACATGCTGCAATCAGCACCCGGTTCCGTAGCACAAGTACGAGAAAGTGCGGCGCAGTTAGTACGCTATGCCAAACAAACCGGCACGGTTTTATTTTTAGTCGGTCACGTTACCAAAGAAGGTGCACTAGCCGGCCCTCGTGTGTTGGAACACATGGTTGATACTGTGCTGTATTTTGAAGGCGATAGCTCCAGTCCATACCGTGTGATACGCGCTGTAAAAAATCGTTTTGGTGCGGTGAATGAACTCGGCGTATTTGCCATGACAGAGAAGGGCTTGCGTGAAGTCAGTAATCCATCGGCTATTTTTTTATCGCGTCATGAAGAAGATGTGCCTGGTAGTGTGGTCATGGTCACGCGGGAAGGTAGTCGCCCAATGTTAGTGGAAGTACAAGCCTTGGTCGCAGAAAGCCACATGTCGAATCCACGCCGTGTTGCATTGGGTGTTGATGCGCAACGGCTCTCTATGTTGTTAGCCTTGCTTGATCGTCATGGCGGTATTGCTATGTATGACTATGATGTATTCGTCAATATCGTCGGTGGTATGCGCATCAGTGAAACGGGTGCGGATCTGAGTTTAATTTTAGCTATTCTTTCCAGCTTCAGAGATAAACCGTTACCAAAAGATTGGATTGTTTTCGGTGAAGTGGGGTTAGCCGGAGAAATTCGACCCGTGCAAAATGGACAGGAACGTTTACGTGAAGCCGCTAAACATGGTTTTGTTCGCGCAATCATTCCTAAAGCCAACGCCCCCAAACATGAGATTGAAGGAATTGAAATTCAGGCAGTAAGTCGTTTATCTGAAGTACTGGATTGTATTTAATTAAGTCTAACGCGTTATTAAAATCAATAAATATATAGCTAAGCAATCAACGCTGAGAATTCACGTTCTAACAATTCAGTATCACCAAGGTTAAGTTCAACGAGTCGGCGCAAATGGGTAATGCTGTCAATGTCGATGTGTTCGCAGTGAAAACCAACATGGTTGTCTTCAACGTGTGCGACTTTGATGTCCATGCTAATCGCACTAATATTATCACTTAACACAATGCGTAATTGACCGGTGTCACCAACGCTAGCAGTCCACGAACTAGGCCTTTTAATTAAGGCACCTTTTAAAGAAATATCGATTAGCTGTGCATTCACATTACTTGCATTGATATGAATACTAGCAAGAGTATCAAATAAAATTCGCTGGTGTGTCCGTTGTTCCTGTTCAGTTGTTGCTTGGTTCATAATAACCCCCTTAAATGATTTACGCTTGTATGTGAAATTGCAGTGTTATTTTGCCGAGTTTAATAACGTCGCCATCATGTAAAGGATAGCTTGTATCACCTATGTTTTTATCTGCGACAGACAAGCTATCGTCGTCGGCAAGATTGGAAATAAAGTAACCGCCACTACGCAGTGCGATTAATGCAGGTAACATACCCAGTTTACCTAAATCAGTTAATCCTGATCGTAGTTTAAATGTTTTACCTAACATTTTTCCATTCATGACTTGTAGCCAGCCATTGGTAGCTTTGCTGAGTTTGGGTTGTTGCTTAGCGATATGGTTAACAGGTGGTGTTGCTTGCACCACAGGTTGCGCAATCACATCCAAGTTAACATCATCTTTTTCAACGAGGGCATCATCATCATGATATAACAATACATGTTTACCAACACGTATCATATCGTTGTCTTCTAACACCTGCTCTTCAACAGGTTTATGATTTAAGTAGGTTATATTGTCATGTTTGCATTGTGTCAGCGTAGCGATATTATCTTGAATCATTAGGCGAGCATGTTGGGGTTCTACAGCAAGGCTATCAATCTGTATATCGCAGCCAGCATCACGGCCAATCGTCAGCGGCCCATCAGTTAATGGGTATACATGCAGTGTCTTACCTTTAAATGCTAATGTCAGTGTCGCCAAGGCTACTCACCATTGATATTATTACAGTATCAGTATAGCTGAGGTTTAAAGCATTGAATCGTGTCATTGGTCACATTCTGTTGACCATTTGTCGTTTTAGCGATGATTTTTATTGAGAATCAGTACTATCGGATTCTTCTTCAACGATTTCCTTGTTCAAACAAGGGTATATGCGAGCGGTTTTAACCACGTTGTCATGGCTTTGAAGAATTTCTATTGGATGCCCGGCTATCTTCAAGCTGGTACCGGGTTCGGGTATAGTTTCAAGATGTTCTAATAAAAGTCCATTGAGTGTTTTAGGGCCATCGGTGGGTAACGTCCAATTGAGCGATTTATTAAGTTCACGAATATTGGCAGAGCCATCAACTAACCACGTACCATCATCTTGCGGGTGTACATCACGAAAACTATTGGCAGGGTCTGTTGTAAACTCCCCGACAATTTCTTCAAGAATATCTTCCAATGTAACGAGTCCTTGTAGCTCACCATATTCGTTCACAACTAATGCGATACGGCGTTTAGCACGTTGAAAATTGAGTAGTTGTGTATTTAGGCTAGTGCTTTCAGGAACAAAATAAGGTTCACTCACCATTTTTAATAAATTTTCTTTATTAAAATTAGATTGAGTTTGAAGTTTAATAATACGGCGTAGATGAATGATGCCGATAATATTATCAATATCACCTTGATACACAGGTAGGAGAGTATGCTGAGCATTTTGTAGTAGATCAGTAATCTCATCCCAATCATCTTCAATATTAATACCAGCCAGCTCGCCACGCGGTACCATAATGTCGTCAACAGTTACTTGTTCAAGGTTGAGTATGCCTAACAACATTTCCTGGTGAGCACTTGGAATTAAACTGCCGGATTCTAATACTACGGTACGTAATTCGTCTTGCGTTAAGTGCATTGAATTAGATTGCTTGGCATCAATTTTTAGTATTTTAAATAAAACGTTGGTAAATTGGTTAACCATCCAAACAATCGGAAAAGAAATTTTCATCAACGGCATAAGAATTAACGTTGAGGGAAATGCAAATCGCTCAGGGCGTAAAGCAGCCAATGTTTTAGGTGTCACTTCAGCAAACAACACCATGATGACGGTTAAAATAGCCGTTGAGGTTAAAACACTTAATTCGCCAAATAATCTAATCATGATAACCGCTGCAAGCAGGGTGATCATAATATTGACCGCATTATTGCCAATTAAAATGAGGCCAATTAATCGATCCGGTGTATCAAGTAATTTTTGTGCACGCATTGCACCGCGGTGTTTATCTTTGGCAAGATGGCGGAGCCGATAACGGTTGAGAGACATTAAGCTGGTTTCTGAACCAGAGAAAAAGCCCGAGATCAGAATCAGTACAATGAAGATAATAAATAACGCAGTAAGAGAAAGTTCGTTTAACAAGCAAGGAAGTCCTTTATGACGACATTATGTCAGGATTATTTCTAGCACAAGTTTACTACCAAAGTAAGCAAGTAATAGAGTGATAAAACCAGTGAGTGTCCAGCGAATCGCCGTACGCCCACGCCAACCGGCTTGCCAACGACCGAATAGTAAAATCGCAAATACAAACCAGGCAATGATCGACAGTACTGATTTATGTACTAGATGCTGAGCAAAAATATCTTCAAGGAAAATAAAACCGGTTAACAAAGCAAGACTCAATAAAATAAAGCCAAGCCCGATGAGTTGGAATAATAAAGACTCCATCACTTGCATTGGAGGGAGGGCACGCATAAATCCACCGGGGTGTTTGTGACGTAATTGACGATCTTGAATCGCAAGTAACACAGACTGCAATGCGGCAATGGTTAACAGGCTGTAAGCCAGTAAAGAAAGAATAATATGTAATTCAATTTGGCTTGAGTATTCGGCACTAAGAATGTGCTGCGCACTAAACAGTTGATCCAGCAATAAGGTAATCGCTGCCACGGGTAAGATAAAAATGCCTAGATTCTCAACGGGTTGTTTAACGGCGGCAAGTAACATAAGGCTGGCAACCATCGCCATAATGAGTGAGGCAGCGCTGTAAATCCCTAAATTGATGCCAGCAGGTGTAAACACACTGTTATAAACCACGCCAATATGCAGAATAGCCGCGCCCATCCCCAATGAAATTAATGCAATGCGAGCACTTGGGACGGTTTCAGTCGATTGAAATAAACGTCGGGCAAGTAAGATTGTCGTCACGATATACAGGGCGATAGAAAGTGTACTTGTTGTCATTATATCCATAGTCAATATCTTGATCTGTTGGGGAAAATCCCTTTAAGAGCGTAGCCTCGTTGGTTTTTCTCTGTTAGGCTGAATGTCAGGAATAATCTCATATTCAGCCTCGCTATAGAAGTTGATATGACGATATAAATAGGGATTTGTTCGTGATGTAGGAAAAATCGTGTTTTTTTCACATTTATGACTAATAATGTTGGCTGTTTTAGATAGAAAGTCTAAGCTGTATAGCAATAAGAATTCTTAAAGGTTTCCATAATAGTATGAAGCTACGTATTTTGGGTTGTAGTGGTGGCATTAGTGCGGGTTCACATAGCACATCACTGCTCATTGATGATGATATCCTGATTGATGCGGGTACTGGTGTTGGCACTCTGACGCTCGAAGAAATGAGCAAAATCAAGCATATCTTTATTACCCATTCCCA
>CAZIWG010000059.1:0-13462 GCA_964542925.1 uncultured Granulosicoccaceae bacterium
GTATGGTCGAATATGGTGCGGGTGAAATATTGCTTACCAGCATGGATCGTGACGGTACCCGTGATGGTTTTGACCTTGAATTAACCCGTGCTATTTGCGACGCAGTGGATGTACCGGTGATTGCATCAGGCGGTGTCGGTAATCTTGACCATCTTGCAGATGGTATTATTAAGGGTAAGGCTGATGCGGTACTTGCCGCGAGTATCTTTCATTTTGGCGACCACACAGTGGGTGAAGCCAAGGCACACATGGCTTCGCGAGGTATCGAAGTCCGAAGAATGGCAGCGAAACCTGCGGAATAATATGTATTTTGCTACACTGTTTGCATCCTAATGATTGAGAGTGAAGCGGCTAGCATGTCAGAGGCTTGGTTAGACCAGATAAAGTGGACGGCTGACGGCTTAGTGGCGGTTATTGCCCAGGAAACGGCAACCGGCAAAATATTGATGCTGGCTTGGATGAACCGTGAGGCACTGGCATTAACCGTTGAAAAGCAAGTAGCAGTTTATTGGTCGCGTTCACGCGGCAAATTGTGGCACAAGGGTGAAGAATCCGGCCATGTGCAAACAGTGAAAGATATTCGTCTTGATTGTGATAACGATGTTATTTTGCTTGAAGTGGAACAGAAAGGCGGTATTGCCTGTCATACTGGACGACACAATTGTTTTTATAAACAGTATCAAGATGGCAACTGGGTTGCCGTGGAACCAGTACTGAAAGATCCGGATGAGATATACAAGAAATAATGAGTGATGTATTGCAACAATTAGCCGAAATCCTTGAATCGCGCAAACAACAAAGCGCGGATGAATCGTATGTTGCTAGCTTGTATGCAAAAGGTACAGAAACTATTTTAAAAAAAGTGGGTGAAGAAGCCACCGAAACTGTGATTGCGGCGATGTCCGGTGATAAAGAAAAAATAATTTATGAAACTGCTGATTTGTGGTTTCACACAATGGTTATGCTCGCCAATGCGGGTTTGGGTCCGGACGATGTTCTTAAAGAACTGCAACGCCGTGTAGGTGTTTCCGGGCATGATGAGAAAGCCTCGCGCACAAAATAAGCGCGGGCAATATTTAGTTTAGGAGAAATATTATGGGTTTTGGTGGCATAGGTATTGGTTCACTTATTCTTATTTTAGTGATCGTGATTTTATTATTCGGTACTAAGAAATTACGTAACGTTGGTTCAGATGTCGGCGGTGCACTAAAAAACTTCCGTAAAGCGATGAAAGATGGCGATGAAGGAAAATCTGATACAGCAGAGCTTGATAAAAAAGACAGTGATGCGATTGACGTAGAAGTTGTTTCTAAAGAAAAGGAAAAGAGCTAAGATTTTTAGTCATGCTATTTAGCGTGTAATTATCCTGGCTTCCTCTCATGTTTGACATCGGTTTTTCAGAACTTGTCCTGATAGCAATCGTCGCTTTGCTTGTCATTGGTCCTGATCGCCTGCCGAAAGTGGCACGCACGGCTGGGCTCTGGGTGGGTAAAATGCGTGGTTTTGTCTCATCAGTAAAAGCCGACATTGATCATGAACTGGCAGCAGATGAGCTTAAAAAAATATTAAAAGAGCAAACGGATTCAACCGGTATTCATGAAATCCTCGAAGAAACAAAAGCAGTGACTGATGATATTCAAAAACAAGATTACGTAATGCGCGCCATTGTTGATGATACTCCCGAGGATGAAACTCTCGAAGATGACGGATCAGATTTGGATTCAGATAAAGCACCTGCAAAAATAGAGAAGAAAGACGGTAATGAGCGAGGCGAATAAAACCAGCGAAGAACCGGTATTTATGTCGCACCTCATTGAGTTGCGTGACCGCTTGTTACGTAGTGTGTTGGTTGTTGTTGTTATTTTATTACCGTTGCTATTTTTCTCAGCTGAATTATTTACCTACCTTACTATACCTATTATGTCGGTATTGCCAGAGGGTCAGCAACTTATTGCAATCGATGTGGCATCACCATTTCTTGCGCCATTTAAGTTAGCTATTTTTACCTCGATATTTATCGCGATCCCTTATCTTTTATATCAGGCATGGTCATTTATTGCGCCCGGGTTGTATCAGAATGAGCGTAAGTTAGTTGTTCCTTTATTAGTATCAAGTACCCTGCTTTTCTATGCGGGGATCGCATTCGCATATTTAGTCGTTTTCAAATTAGTGTTTGGTTTCTTTTATGCGATTGCGCCTGATGTGGTTAATGTCACGCCGGATATAAATAGCTATTTAGATTTCACCATTAAAATGTTTTTCGCTTTTGGTATTAGTTTTGAAGTACCCATCGCAACCATTTTATTGTGTTGGACGGGTATGACCAGTCCAGATAAATTGGCGGAAAAGCGCCGTTACTTTGTTGTTGGTGTACTCATTGTTTCAATGTTGATGACACCCCCCGATGTCGTTTCGCAGTTGTTGCTGGGTATCCCTATGTGGATATTGTTTGAAGCGGGTATTTTCTTTGCGCGCCGTATTGTTCCAAAACGTGATACGGATGAAGATGAGGATGAAGAAGAAAATTCTATTATGTCGAGTGACGTTGCAGCGAAAGCAACGGCTACCACTACCGCAGCGACGTCATCCAATGTTTCAGCCGGTATTGATGGGTCAACAGCTGAATTTGACGATGAAGAAGATGAATTAGAAGAACCCTATGTCGAACCGACTGAAGAAGAAGTTGAAGCTGAATTCGACCGTATCGAAGCCGAAGAAGAGGCTGAGGACGATGAAGAAGATGATGATGGTTCAGACCCACAATCTTTGGAACCTGAGAAAAAGCCTGAATAGCTTAAAATTTGTTTTATATCAGATAAATCCCCCCATTATTTGGAATAACCGCGGCTGCTTGTTGTCATAGAAAAGGTAAGCAAGGCAATGCCCTGCCCTGCATAATCATCAATGGGGTTTGATTATATGTTACGAATAATCATTTTAGTTGGATTATTACTGCCTGTATTAGCGCATGCTGAATTCAGCAATACCTTAAAAGGTAATTCATCTCCCTATCTTGCCATGCATGGCAATGACCCCGTGAAATGGCAGCAGTGGAATAGCGACACGGTAGCTAGAGCAAGAAAAGAAAATAAGCTGTTATTTGTTTCCATTGGTTACTTTGCTTGTCATTGGTGCCATGTGATGCAAAAAGAATCCTATCAGGCAGTGGATATTGCCAGCATTATTAATAAAGAATTTATTCCGGTTAAAGTTGATCGTGAATTAAATCCCGCGCTGGATGCCAGAATGATCGAGTTTGTAAATCGTACTCGCGGTTATTCGGGCTGGCCGTTGAATGTGTTTATAACGCCAGAGGGTTATCCTTTATTCGGTTTGGTTTATTTACCTCATGATGATTTTAAAGCATTAATAGAGAAGTTAGCGACGTATTGGCAACAAGATTCAGCTGGGTTGGTTGCCGATGCAAAATTAGCAGCAAGTGAATTAGCACCGGCAGATATCGATTTTAGAAAAATAAACTTAACAGACAGGGTTGATTCAGCAGGAGAACAATTTGTTAAGCGCACCTTGATCGAGGCCGATAAATTTATGGGTGGTTTTGGTGAGCAAAGTAAATTCCCGTCAGTGCCACGATTGAATGCCTTATTACTGCAATACGAAAAAGCGCAAGATGAAAAGCTGGGTAAATTTCTAAAGACCACTTTAAACAGCATGCAGAAATATGGTCTTAATGATTCATTAGGCGGCGGTTTTTTCCGCTACACGGTTGACCCGCAATGGCGTGTGCCGCATTTTGAAAAAATGCTTTATGACAACGCGTTATTGGCCAGTTTGTATTTTAAAGCAGCAGACATATTTGAACGTCCCGATTACCGTGCCACGGCATTGGCAACAACTCGTTTCATGTCAGAAACATTAGGCACAAAAAGTGGTGGCATGGTCGCCAGTTTATCTGCAGTTGATGATAAGAATGTCGAAGGTGGCTATTATCTTTGGGACAGAGATGAGGTTAAGCACTTATTAAGTACTAAAGAATGGGCAGTGGTAGAACCAGCATGGGTTTTATTTGGGTCACCCACGTTGGAAGGATTATTTTTACCGACGGCTGTTGGTGATTTGGACGAGCTGGTAAAAGAGAAAACAGTTTTAGCGGCAGGCATAAAGAAAAAACAAATCCGTGGTTTGCTTTCATCAGCGCGTAAAAAATTATTAAAACAACGCCAACAACGAGGGTTACCGGTTGATACAAAACGCCTTGCCGCATGGAATGGGCTAGCATTATCTGCATTGGTACAGGCTGCAAATACAACGCAAAGTAAACAGGATAAACTAGCAGCACAGTCATTAAGAGATTTTTTAATGAATGATTTGTGGGATGGACAGCAATTATTACGAGCTCGTAATGAGCAAGGCCAAGCCATCGGTAAAGCAACCATAGAGGATTATGCCTTTGTTGCAGCGGGTTTGTTAGATTGGGCGCAATATACCGGCAAGCAAGCAGACTATGAACTTGCAATTAACCTGACGCAGCAAGCATGGCAGCGTTTTTTCGGTAAACAAGGTTGGAAATTAAGCGAAGAAAATTTACTTGCTTATGGTATCAGTGAACATGCTATTGCCGACGGTCCTATGCCATCGCCAGCAGCGGTTATTTTGCAAGTGACTCAGCAGCTTATAAAACAAGATAGTCAGGTAGAGTTACCGATACACAACTATAAGGTTGCGTTAGCAGCGAGTGAGGAACAAGTGCTGGATGACCCTTTCTGGTTCTCAAGTTATGTGGCGGTATTAGAAGCAAGTAGTGATTGACGGAACTGATGTAGGCTAAGGTACATAATGGGGATGAGTAACAGGCTAACGAAAAGAGAAAAAGACAGGCCTGAAACAATGGTGATTGCAAGCGGTTGTAACATTTCAGCCCCTTCACCGAGTTTTAGCGCCAGTGGTAGCATGCCGACAACGGTGGTTAACGTCGTCATTAATATGGGTCTGAGGCGTAGTTGAGCCGAGGTGATCACGGCATCGATGATGTTTAAGCCATTGGCGCGTTGTAGTTCAATGTACTCGACCAATACAATGGCATTGTTCACCACAATACCCGCTAACATCACAAGCCCCAACATAACAGGCATGGAAAGTGGAATATTCCATGTAACAATACCTATTGCCACACCAATGAGTGCAAAGGGGACACTGAGTAAAATTAAAATAGGGTTAAGCAAAGATTCATATTGAATTGCCATAACGACTAGAACAAGAAATAACGCGAGTGCCAGTAATACCCCAAATAATTGTTGGCCTTGTTGCAGGGCTTCGCGCGAACCGCCATCGTAGAGGCTATAGCTATCTGGCAAGACTAAATCAGCAAGTCGTTGTTCAATCTCATTATGTACACTTCCCGCAATGCCACTGATGGATGCACTGATTTCAACGTAACGCTGCTGTCTATCGCGCAGGATTTGAGCAGGGCTAGCGATAATGTTGACACTTGCCACATCACTTAAGTAAATAGCAGGGCGATTATTACGTGAGCTAAATAGTAAAATAGAATCGAGATCTTGAGGTGAATTTATTTGATCACGCGCCAACTTGAGACGAATATTGTAACTACGATCACCGTCAATAAAGTCGCTTACAATTGTTCCCTCTAAGGCATAACGCATCGCCTTCGCGATATCTTCGATATCGAGTTGTAAAGTGGCAGCGCGTTCACGATCAACAACAATCGCTAATTCCTGACGTACCTCTTCAGAAGAATGTTTCAGATTACGTAAACCTTTTGTACCATGTAGGCGTTTGATGATTTCCTCACCAATGAGGTTAAGCGTGGCAAGCTCTGGGCCTTGAATACGCAAACTCAAATCATCATCACCGCGGCTGGTGCTGAAACCACGAATACCATAGGTACGAAGTCGTACTCGAATACCCGCAAGATTTTGTTTGCGGATAAGTTCATTAATTTTATCTTTCCATTGCTCACTGGTTAGGCTTCGTTGGGTGATAGGAATGAGCTGTACTGTTAAGGTGCTTTTGTTGCTGGATTCGTATTGGGAACGACCAAAAATAAACCCGCCGATAATCGTAAACACACCGGTGACCTCGGGTTGCTGTTGTAACAGTGTTTCTATTTTTGTAACTGCTACATCCATTTCAGACAAAGAGATACCCGGATCAGCGCTGATACTAACGCGTAACTTTCCATCATCAAATTTGGGTAAAAATATTTGTTTTGCAGGATCAAATACAATGAAGATACTGGTGATGAAGCTAATAATTAATACAGCGACAATGACTATTTTATTAATGGAGTTAGACAACACCGCTTCAAGTAGTGTTGTGTAGAATTGCTTGAGAGCATCAATACTGCGATCGATAGACACACGTAGTTTATTAGGTTTACGGCGAACAGCGTGAGCAGCCAATGCGGGTACAAGCGTCAGGGCAACAAGCATAGAGGCAACAATGGCAGCAGAGATAGTAAAAATCAGTTCGCGAAAGAGTAAACCGATCAGTCCACCAATAAATAAGAAAGGCAACACAGCAGCAAGGTTGGTGCTGGTTGAGGCAACAATAGCACTATTGACTTCGCCGGCTGCGTTGATAGCTGATTGCGATTCTGATTCATATGCATCATCAGACAATGCATGGTGGCCATATTGATGACGAGAAATATTTTCCAGCATCACTATGGTGTTATCAACCAACATACCAATCCCTAAGGCAAGACCACCGAGTGTCATGATGTTTAGGCTAAGATTGCCTAAACCCATAATAATAAAGGTCACCATGATAGCGATAGGAATGGCGCTACCGATAATTAAGGTATGACGAAAATTCCCTAGAAATAAATACACGACTAACATGGCTAGTATTGCACCACTTATTGCCGCTAAGGTAGCGTTGTTGAGTGCATTGCGCACATAGATAGCTTGATCGTTGACGTTTTGAACGGTGATGCCATCCGGTAGTAATGCTTGCGAACGTAACCAATCTAATTGTTTAAACACCGCATCTGCCATATTAACGGTATTAGCAGATGGTTGTTTTTGAATAGATATTTTGACACCAGGAATATCATTGTAACGAACACGGAGTCGTTCATCTTCATTGCCATCAATGACCTTGGCAATATCCTTTAATTTGATACTGCTACCGTCATTTAATGAAAGAGGCAGATCAGCAATTTCTTCAACAGTTCTAAACCGCCCCGAAGTGCGACTAATCATTTCCTGTTGCTGCATAATTAGGCGACCGGCGGGTGATTCAACATTACCGCGTTGTAAGGCAGTCACCACGTCATCAATGCTTAAGCCTAAGCCAGCAAGTCGAACTTGATCGGGTTGAATGAGAATTTCACGTATCAGACCGCCACCGACTTCAACTGAGGCCACACCGGGTAGATTAAGAAACCACTTACTGTAAGTGTTATCAACCCAGTCTCGTAGTTGCACTGAATTCATTGTGGTTGAACTGATAACGTATTCCAGTACAGGAATTTGTGCTGGGTCGCGTTTATAAATAACTGGTGGGTCTATCGATGTCGGTAGAAAACGTTTGGCACGATCAAGGCGGGCACTGGCATCGCGCAGGGCAATATCAATATCTTTACCATAGTCAAATGACAGATCAACGGCACTGCGCCCTTCCGAGGTGCGAGATTGAATACTGATTGCATCTTCGGTAATGGCAAGTTGTTCTTCAAGCTGACGGGTAATGCGATCTTCCATCACGCTGGCGGGAACACCGGGATCAATAATGCGAACTCTCACATCAGGATAAATAATGTGTGGCAATAAATTGATCGATAGGCGATCTAAGACAAAACCTCCGAGTACCACAATGGCAAGGGTAATCATGATCACCCCAATAGGATGACGAATAGACCAGCTAGCTAACCCCCCCGAGCGAAAACGTATTTGCGGTGAGCTGGACGACATAACTATTGTTGAGCTTGTTGCTTGTTAGTGGTGCGTATGGCTTTGCCCACTTTGAGCCCCAGGAATCCTTTACTTACAATTTTTTGCCCAGCCTCAAGCCCACTGATGATTTCAATACGGTCTGTGAAACGAAGCCCCGTTGTTACATCGTGACGAGAAACTTTATTTTTGTCGTCAATGAGAAAAACATAGCTACCTTTGTTATCTTGCCGTAATGCTTTAAAGGGTATGAGTAGGCGATTTGTAATTTTGGACGTTAAAAGAACGCGACTAAATTGACCTGGTTTCGCCTCTTTGGGAGCAGGGTCTAAAATAATTTCGACAATACCATTACGTGTACTGGGATCGAGTGTCGGGTGAATGCGTAAAATTTGACCTATAAATGTTTGACTAGGCAGTGCATCAATACGGACATCGACATTATCACCTAACTGCAATGAGCTAATGAGTAAGTCGGAAACAGCAACTTCAATAATCAGCGTTTGTGTATCAATCAATGTGAGTAAATGCGTATGGCGAGGCGCGACATCGCCTATTTCAGCCAATCGTTCGCTAATGACAGCATCAATCGGTGCTTTGATAGAGGTATAACCAAGACGAGTGGATAACAAACGTTGCTCTGCCTCGGCAACATTGAGTGCTGTGCGTGCACGGTTTATTTCATCGTCTGCGACTAAACGTTTTTTGCGTAATTTCTGTAGCCGTTTTAGATCTTGTTCCGCTTGTTGTAGGTTAGCGCGGGCCTTATCAAACTGTGCTCTTAATAGTTGGTCATCAATTTTTAGCAGTATGTCACCTTTTTGAACGCGATCTCCTTCATAAAAAGGTAAAGCGATTAAACTGCCTTCTTCTTGATTGAAAATACGGATAGTTTTACGTGCTTTAAGTGTGCCTGTCCGCTGGCTAGTATGCTGAATGGGGATAATATTAACGGTTGTCAGTTCGACTAATTGGGCTAGACGCTTTGAGCGTTTAGCTTGGTTTGAATCAGTATTCTCTGAACAGGCTGAGAGAGTTAATGATAAAACCACAAGAATGCCTATGTAAGACAGCATTTTGCTAGACAGAAGTTTTTTAATCATGGTTAATTTCCTGAAACTTGTTATAAATCATATAGTAAATAGCTGGCTTTGTAATTACTTTTACTTGGAAAAGGGTGTATTTTGCATGGTTTGCAAGAGAGACAAGTGATGAGTTAGATTTATACCTAGAATATCTGATGATATGTCGCGGTTTAGCGTATTGTGTTCTATAAATAATAGAATTAAGAATAGATAAGAAAAGCAAGAATATGCGAAATCTGAAAATTGGGAGAGGCAAAGAATGTTAGTAAATGAATATTTGAAGTTGCTAAGAATGATCAGTTTGCTAGTCGTAGTGGGAGTTGCTTGGAACAGTCCAGTTTATGCAGCTGATGATGATGTTATTACGTTTACGACCGCACCAACGCAATCACTTGCGCAAACAAAAAAGATTTACGGGCCCTTGGTTGATTATCTGGCTAAGGCAACTGGTAAAAATATTAAATTGGTTGCTGCACGAAACTTTCTTGAATACACGAGTAAAATGCGTAAAGGTGAGTACGATATTATTTTTGACGGGCCGCATTTTGTCAGTTGGAGAATGGAACATACTAACCATCAACCCATCGCGCGATTACCCGGAAAGCTTGTATTTGGTGTGATAGTTAAAGATGGTGGGGTGATTAATAATGTTAAGCAACTCATTGGCAAGAAAGTATGTGCGGTGAACTCACCTAATCTAGCGACACTAATGATTCTTGATTCTTTCCCTAATCCAGTTAGGCAACCGGTTATCATTTCAGCACGTAGCTTTAAAGATGCTTTTAAATGTTTAAAGTCTGGCAAGGGTAAGGCCGCATTTTTGCCGATGGGATTCTGGAAGAAATTTAAGAAAAAGGGTAAAACAGATGGTTTGAGAGTTCTTTACACCACTAAGAAAAATCCTTTACCAACACGTACTTTTTCGATATCTAAACGTTTAGATGTGGCAACCAGAAGTGCTATTCAGAAAGCTTTATTAAATACAGAAGGACAGGAAGGTGCGCAACCATTATTGAAGCGTTTCCGTCGCAAAAACTTTGTTGATGCACCGAGTTCTGAATTTAAGGGTTTGTCACGATTACTGCTTTCAGTGTGGGGTTTCCACCAACAATAGTAAAAATATTATCACAATGATTAAAAGGCGCTTTTAAGCGCCTTTTTTTATGAAAAACCATGGAAATTTTATTAAAATGCCACAGTAAATATCGGGTAATGTTTTTATGAGCGATGTCGATATATGGAGAATATAGTTCTTTTAAAGACACTAGTAAAAACAAGGTGATAGGTGTGAGAACGTTTTTCCAGAAATACTTTAAGGCAACGGTCCGCAATAAGATGATTACAACGAGCGCTATATTGGCTTTAATTGTTGTAGTTGCTGTCAGTACGATCATTGTAAATTCTTATTTGGCTGAAACAGCAACTCAAGAAGTCCTATCGGTATATAAACCAAGATATGAGCACTCAGTACAAATAGTAATACATATTAAGGAAGCACAAGCGAACCTCGGAATTTATGTTATTAGTCAAAATAAAAAATATTTAGAGCAATATTACAAGCATATGAAAATGACGTATAAGTCTTTAGATAATTTAATGACAACTATGTCAGGTGAACCAGAATATGTTGGAAAGATGGAGCATATTAAAGTAGATATAGACAACATTTCGGTGATGATCGATGAGATTATCCGTTTACAAGATGAACTGGTTGAAAATGTGCCTGGCTTAGTGATCGCCAATACAAAATTAGAACCACGAGGACAGCTAGTATCAGGGCTTATTCAGTCAGTATTGCAAAAAGCGGCTAACCAAGAACACATCAATAGTCTGAAAATGGAAAGCTTTATCAAGCTTTCTTTGAGTTGGGCGAGAATACGTTCTGGTATTAGAGCATTTCTAGCATTTAGAACACAAAGATCAGCTGATGCTATTAAAGTCGATATAGAAGTCTTTGAAGAAAATATAAAGGAAGTGAGATTAATAGAAAATCTTGATATCAGTTTTGAAAGTACTATTGATGAGATCCAGAAAATTCTACCAGATTATAATTTCGTATTGGATGAATTGATAACAAAACACACGAGTCAGCTGTGGCGTAAAGATATCACTATTATGGAAAAGCGAATTGATCCTGTATTACGTGATTTAAACAATGATCTAGAAAAATTAATTGAACGCTATGCAGAGAAAAGTACAGACTCAAGTAATAAAGCTCTAAAATTGCTTAAACAAAATTCACGTGATGGTTTAATAGCGATTGTTATTGTTATCTTGTCAGGTATATTGATATTGATGTATATGATGCGTTCAGTACTTGTACCATTACAAACAGCATTAGATACGATGCAAGACATTGCTGATGAAGGTAATCTTGAAAACACCTTGCCTGCAGAAGGCGTTGATGAATACAGTGACATGGGTAAGGCATTTAATCAGTTTATTAAAAAAATTAAGGGCGTTGTTGATTTAGTTATTCATGCGTCCAAGAATTTGGTGAGTGAGTCTGACCGATTATCGTTAGTGACGAGTAAGAGTGAGCAACGGGCCGTGCAGCAGGAAGATGAAATTAAAGAAGTTTCAAATACTTTTCAGCAACTCAATGACAGTATGCAGATTGTTCAATCCAATACATCAGCAGCGGCAGAAGCTGCTAATGCAGCGAACCGTCATTCAGAAAATGGTCAGCGTGTTGTTGGTGAGACGGTAAAGTCGATGGGGGCTTTAGCAGACCAGGTAGATACCACACACAGTAAGATTGAAGAACTTTATGAAATGAGCAATAAAATTGGTGCAGTGGTAAAAGTAATTCGTGGTATTACGGATCAAACTAATTTGTTAGCACTTAATGCCGCCATTGAAGCAGCACGCGCCGGTGAACAGGGGCGTGGTTTCGCGGTGGTGGCAGATGAAGTTAGAAACCTTTCACAAGACGTGCAAAAGGAAACGGATAGCGTCGATGCGCAAATTGCTGAACTTCAAAATGCCGTATCTGAAGCATTAGATAGTATGGTGAAAAGTCAGCATCAGACAAAAGATAATGTTGAGATGGTTGGTAAAGCCGGCGAAGCATTACGTGAAATTTATACTTCAGTGAATATTATTACTGATATGAATGTCTCGATTGCTGAAGAAATCAATGGTCAAAGTCAGCAATCTAAAGCAGTATTGGATAAGTTGCATTCGATATTAAGTATTGCTGAAGAATCTGCAGGCTCGGCGCGTGATGCATCTTCCTTAGGAAATGAATTTAAAATACTGGCACAACAACTTGAAGATATGGTTAACCAGTTTTTGTTAAGTAAAAATGAAGAAGAAATTGATTTAGGCAATATATCAAATGATGATATTGAATTATTCTAAGTTACAACCAACGCCGTGCTAACCAACCAATAAATTCGAGTATCCTATCGCCCCAGAACCGATATTTCCATTTACGTGGATGTATTTCATCAGCATGTTCAAGGTCTAAAAAGAACTGAGTTTGTAATTGTTGGCATAGCAATTCATTTTGACTAAATACGTTCAATTCATAATTGAGAAAGAAACTTCGATAGTCCAAGTTTGCCGTTCCCAGTGTTGCATAGTTACCATCAGTAATAATGGTTTTACTATGCAGCATTCGTGGTAAGTATTCGTAAATTTTAACACCCGAACCAAGTAAGCTGTCATAAGCTGCTTGGGCTGCCCAGCGAGCTAATTTAACATCACTTTTGCGTGGTACGAGTAATCGAACATCAATACCTTGAGAGGCGGCGGATTGGAGTAACCGCTGAGTGTGCCTGTCAGGAACAAAATAGGGTGTCGTAAGATAAATAGATTTCTGTGCAGAAGTAAACATTGCCTCTAACATGCAGCGTAATTGAAATCGGCAACTACGGGTATTATTCGGCATTAATTGACTGTGTGCATCAGTGTAAGCGGGAGGTAACCAGCGATGTTCACCTTGCCAGAAATGATCAAATAATGTCGCAGCATGGGTCGCTAATGCCCCGTTAATACGAAGATGTGAATCACGCCAACGTTGTTCACCGAAAACAATGCGAGATGATTCACGATGAATATTGAAGCCACCAACAAAAGCGATATTTTTATCAATAACTAATAGTTTGCGATGATTACGGCGGTTATATTTAAAAGGCTGTCGCCAACTCCAACGATGAAACCAATGCAAGTCAACAGGACTTTTGCGAAGTTGTTTGAATTTATGCCCCGTTCTTACAAACATTGAACCCGCTGCATCAAGATTGACACGAACATCAACACCTGCGTTTGAGCGTTCAATTAGCGCATTGATAAAATGCTGACCGATTTCATCATAAGCAAAGATATAACTCTCTAGACGAATGGAATGTTGAGCTGCACTAATGGCATCGAGCATGTCTTGATAAAGATCATCTCCTTCAATAAACAGAGTAAGTTTATTGTCATCTGAAGCGTTGCTAGATGTGAAAGAGGTATTCATATCTGCTAAGACTAGCAGAAAAAAGTTGGGGTTAG
>CAZIWG010000060.1:0-13272 GCA_964542925.1 uncultured Granulosicoccaceae bacterium
GGAGCCATACAAAGCAAAGGGTTAGCGTTTTCGCTAGCCTTTTTTTGTGGCTTTAACCACCACACTCTAAATCTGTCCCATCTGGCCGAACCGTTGAAATCCGAGGTCGTCCTGTATTAGAGATAATCACGGCTTTGGCATATTCAGGGTAATCTGGATTACAAAACACATAAGTGCCGTTGCTACCAGGTGATCGCCCCGTGTTTTGGTAAACAATCCGTCTTCGTCTGCCAGAGGTAATAGTGATGCCATTTTCTTCACCTTTTTCGACAAATAGAAGTTCGTCACGTCCATCAAGCTCACGGTTGGCGTTATAGTCAGCAAAGATGATCCAGCCTTCCTCCCAGCCAGCCGTTCTCTCACAGCTTTCGCCATCGGTACTTCGGCACATAATTGCTCTGACACCACGTTTGATGGCTTCACTGCGGGTGTAGTGTAAATGACTGACGAAGGTGTTGATTTCAGTGGTTAAGCGAGTGCGTACGATAAGCTCATGAAAAGCGGGAATTGCCGTACTGGTTAGAATAGCGCTGATACTCAGTGTTGTGATCACTTCCAGCAGCGTAAAGCCACGCTGGAAACGAAAAGTGTGGATATCCATATCCATCTCCCATCCATTTGAAGCGTCCTAATCCTTGGACGAAGTAATGATACGGGGTTGGCTACAGAAAGTTTGTAGGATGAGGCTTATATTTACCTAAGCAATTCGCTAATTCGGCTGACAGCCGATTCCAACATCTCCATGCTGGTAGCGTATGACAAGCGCATATGACCGGGTGCGCCAAAAGCAGAACCTGGTACAAGAGCAACTTTCGCTTCATCAAGCAGTTTGGCAGTAAATTCAATATCATCCTTGCAGCCAAGTGCTTGCATAGCTTCGCGCATGTCAGGGAAAGCATAGAATGTGCCGTCTGAAGGCAGGCAAGTAACACCTGGCAACTTATTTAATGCTGCAAGCAACCAGTCATGGCGTGATTTAAAAGCGGTTGTCATGTCAGCAACACATTGTTGATCACCATTTAGAGCCGCCGCCGCCGCCGCTTGGGCGATAGAACAGGCTCCCGATGTACTTTGCGACTGGACTTTCTTCATCGCTTTAATCAGATCAGCTGGTCCAGCTGCATAACCAATACGCCAGCCGGTCATTGAATAAGCTTTAGATACACCATTAAGCACAATGGTACGATCATAGAGTTCAGGGCAGACGGTGACGATGTTACAAAAGGCTTCATCCGTCCAGAGAATATGTTCATACATATCATCGGTGGCAATGAGTACGTGAGGATGGCGCAATAAAACTTCAGCGAGTGCTTCCAATTCGGCACGTCGATAAGATACACCGGTAGGATTAGAAGGACTGTTGAGCACCAATAACCGTGTTTTATCGGTAATCGCCGCTTCAAGTTGTTCTGGCTGGAGTTTAAAATGTTGCTCAATGCCTGCGCTAACAATAACCGGCTTAGCATCGGCGAGGAGCACCATATCAGGGTAAGACACCCAATATGGAGCAGGGATGATGACTTCATCACCTTCATCTAGCATTGCCTGAGCAAGGTTGTAGAAACTCTGTTTACCACCGGAAGAGACAAGGATTTGATCAGCCGTGTATTCAAGCCCGTTATCTTGCTTGAATTTGCTAATGACGGCTTGTTTTAACTCAGCCGTCCCATCAACTGGTGGGTATTTAGTCTGACCGTTAGCAATGGCTTGCACTGCCGCGGCTTTAATATGTTCGGGGGTATCAAAGTCAGGCTCACCGGCACCGAGATTAATAATATCTTCACCCGCAGCACGTAGCGCTTTAGCACGGGCATCGACCGCAAGGGTCGGCGAAGGTTTTACGCGTTGAACGCGTTGCGAAAGCTTAATATTCAAAACGACTCATTCCTGATTAATGCACCCATTATTACACAGATAGCGCGAATTTTAACCGGCTGTAATATACTGCATCGCTGAACTAAAAACCATGTATAGAGCCCATGTCACGACAATTTGAATTACATACCGATTATACCCCGGCCGGTGATCAGCCAACGGCGATTAAAGCCATGGTGGAAGGCTTAAATAATGGCGAGGCAGGCATGACCCTGTTGGGTGTAACCGGTTCAGGTAAAACCTTCAGCATTGCCAATGTGATTGCCGAGGTGCAGCGTCCCGCGATTATTATGGCACCGAATAAGACTCTGGCAGCACAGCTTTATGGTGAGATGAAGGAGTTTTTCCCTCATAACGCGGTTGAATACTTTGTTTCCTATTACGATTACTACCAGCCCGAAGCTTACGTACCCAGTTCAGATACCTTCATTGATAAAGATGCCTCGATCAATGAGCACATCGAGCAAATGCGTCTCTCTGCTACCAAGGCGATATTGGAGCGCAAAGACACCATTATTGTCGCATCGGTGTCAGCGATTTATGGTTTGGGTGATCCGAAACTTTATATGGGTATGTTATTGCACTTTGTGAAAGGTGAGCCGATTCAGCAGCGCGCTATTTTGCGCAAACTGGCTGAACTGCAATACACGCGTAACGATGTGGAGTTACGTCGCAGTACCTACCGTGTACGAGGCGAAGTGATTGATATTTTTCCAGCGGACTCCGATCGTGAAGCAGTGCGTGTGGAATTGTTTGATGATGAAGTTGAACAACTCAGTTATTTTGATCCGCTTACCGGTGAAATTTTACGCCGCGTACCACGCCTCACGGTTTATCCTAAAACCCACTACGTCACTCCAAGACAGGTGTTGCTCGATGCGATTGAAGAAATTAAAACAGAATTAAAAGAGCGACTTGAGTTTTTACGTAATAACGATAAATTAGTAGAAGCGCAACGTTTGGAACAGCGTACTCAGTTTGATATAGAGATGATCAACGAGTTAGGTTATTGCTCGGGAATTGAAAACTATTCACGCTATTTATCAGGGCGGCAACAAGGCGAAGCACCGCCAACATTATTTGATTACTTACCCGATGATGCAATTTTGGTTATTGATGAATCGCATGTTTCGGTATCACAAATTGGCGCGATGTATAAAGGTGATCGTTCACGTAAACAAACGCTGGTTGAATATGGTTTTCGTTTGCCTTCTGCATTAGATAATCGCCCCATGCGTTTTGATGAATTTGAAAAAATATCTCCTCAAACTATTTATGTGTCCGCAACGCCAGGTGATTATGAAAAAGAACACTCGGGGGCAATTATTGATCAAGTGGTGCGCCCAACAGGCTTAACCGATCCTGAAATTGAAATCAGACCTGTTGCGACACAAGTAGATGATTTGCTCTCAGAAGTTAAAATTCGGGCAGATAAAAATGAACGAGTGTTGGTCACGACGTTAACAAAACGTATGTCGGAAGATTTAACAGATTACCTTGCGGAACACGGTGTACGAGTACGCTACCTCCATTCTGATATTGATACTGTTGAACGCATGGAAATTTTACGTGATTTGCGTTTGGGGGAATTTGACGTACTGGTTGGTATTAATTTGCTACGTGAAGGCTTGGATTTACCCGAAGTGTCATTAGTTGCTATTTTAGATGCAGACAAAGAAGGTTTCCTTCGTTCAGAGCGTTCCTTAATTCAAACCATTGGTCGTGCAGCGCGTAATTTAGAAGGTCGTGCGATTCTTTATGCGGATCGTATTACCGGATCCATGCAACGTGCGATGGAAGAAACCGATCGTCGTCGAGAAAAACAAGAAGCCCATAATAAGAAACATAACATTACTCCGAGGAGTATCCAGAAAGCGGTGATGGATGTGATGCAAGCGGGGTATTCTGATGTAAAGGCGAGCGTAAGAGAATATGCCAAGGTAGCAGAAGAGTTAATTGAATATAATACGATGACACCGACGCAGTTAGAAAAAAACATCACTAAATTGGAACAAGAGATGTACAAACATGCGCAGAATCTTGAATTTGAAGAAGCGGGGCAGATCAGGGATAAAATTGCGCATATTCGGGATTTGCAGCGGTAGTGTATATAACGACGTCAGTAACGTAGTTGCCGGCTAAGCAAGCGACTTCATCACCGCCACCTACCTCATTATATGTCATTGCGAACAACGTGAAGCAATCTCTAAAATTTATCGATTATCCATCAGAGATTGCTTCGTCGTTGCACTCCTCGCAATGACGTGGTTTTTCGCTTCTCGCAATGACGTGTTTTTCACTCCTCGCAATGACGTAGTTTCTCATTTCTCGCAATTGATGTGGTTTTTCACTTTTTTCACTTCTTTCACTGACGTGATTTTCACGCCTCAGGCTAAGAATATGATAATATTCATGACCTTGAACAATGCAGTCGTAATTGAAATTCAGCTAATGGAACTATAATGACAAAAAAAGCACTTATTTCGGGGATTACAGGGCAGGATGGCGCTTATTTAGCAGACTTCCTGCTCAAGAAAGGCTACGAAGTACATGGTATCAAGCGCAGGGCCTCTTCATTTAATACAGACCGTATTGATCACCTGTATCAAGATCCACATGTAGAGAATCGGAATTTTGTTCTTCATTATGGTGATTTGAGCGATTCAACTAACCTGATTCGTATCATTCAAGAAGTACAGCCAGATGAAATTTATAATTTGGGTGCTCAAAGCCATGTGGCCGTGTCGTTTGAAAGCCCTGAATACACGGCTGATACGGTTGGTTTGGGTGCGTTACGCATACTGGAAGCCATTCGTATTGCGGGGTTAGAAAAGAAAACCCGTTTTTATCAAGCTTCGACTTCAGAACTTTTTGGTGATGTGCAAGAAATTCCGCAAAAAGAAACCACACCATTTTATCCTCGTTCACCGTATGCAGCGGCAAAACTTTATGCTTACTGGATCACAGTGAACTATCGTGAAGCTTATGGTATGTATGCCTGTAATGGCATTTTGTTTAATCATGAATCACCAGTACGCGGTGAAACATTTGTGACGCGTAAAATCACCCGAGCCATGGCGCGCATTAGTTTAGGCCTTCAAGATTGTGTTTATCTGGGGAATATGAATGCGCTGCGCGATTGGGGACATGCGAAAGATTATGTGGAAATGCAATGGTTGATGTTGCAGCAAGATGAACCGGATGATTTTTGTATCGCGACGGGCGTGCAATATTCTGTACGTGATTTTTGTGATGCTGCGTATGGTCATTTAAATAAAACCATTCGCTGGGAAGGCAAGGGCGTTGATGAAAAAGGTTTTGACGCAGAAACAGGTCAATGCATTGTGGCGGTTGATTCACGTTACTTCCGTCCTACTGAAGTAGAAACGTTACTAGGCGATCCTTCTAAAGCAAAAGAAAAATTGGGTTGGACACCAAAGATCACCTTTGAAGAAATGGTCCATGAAATGATGGAACATGATCTTAATCTCGCTAAGCGTGATGCACTGGTTAAAGAACATGGATTTAAAGCTTACGATTACCACGAATGATGGATATATAATATTTATTTGCCGACTTGATATCAGTCTACGCCAGCATGACGAATTAACATTAATATGACTGTAGCGATTTAAAATACTTGCATGAAAAAAGACTCTAAAATTTATGTTGCTGGACACCGTGGTCTTGTTGGTGCGGCCATACTACGCCAGCTTGAGGCGAATGATTTTTCCAATATTATTACACGTACACATGCTGAATTGGATTTATGTAACCAGTTGGCAGTACAGACTTTCTTTGCGACTGAAAAACCAGAATATGTGATCTTAGCTGCTGCCAAGGTGGGTGGTATTCATGCTAATAGTACTTACCCAGCCGAATTTATTTATAAAAACATGATGATTGAGGCGAATGTCGTTGATGCGTCATATCAAAATAATGTGACACGATTATTGTTTCTCGGAAGTTCTTGTATTTACCCTAAGCGGGCAGAGCAGCCGATGCGCGAAGATGCGTTATTAACCAGCGCTCTTGAACCAACCAATGAACCGTATGCGGTAGCTAAAATTGCCGGCATTAAATTATGCGAATCTTATAATCGTCAGTATGACACTGATTATCGTTCAGTGATGCCAACTAATTTATACGGTGAGGGTGATAATTTTCATCCAGAAAACTCGCATGTTATTCCTGCCTTAATGAGACGTTTTCATGAAGCAAAACTCAATGGTGATGCACAAGTCACCATATGGGGAACAGGTAACGCGAAACGTGAATTTTTACATGTCGATGATATGGCTGCTGCATCGCTCTTTATTCTGCAATTAGATAATGATGTATATAAAGCTAATACTGAAGCCATGTTGTCGCATATTAATGTTGGTACGGGTATTGATTGTAGTATTCGCGAGATGGCAGAAACAGTTAAAAAAGTGGTTGGATTTGAAGGTGAGTTGGTTTTTGATACATCGAAACCAGATGGGCCACCAAGAAAACTACTTGATGTATCAAGATTAAAAGTCATGGGTTGGCAATCAGCGATATCACTTGAACAAGGTTTATCATTGACCTATCAATGGTTTGTTGAAAATGAAGGGCGCTTTCGTGCTTAATTATGAGAATGTTTAAATGATTCCAGTTATTTTATCCGGTGGTTCTGGTAGTCGCTTGTGGCCCTTGTCTCGCGAAAGCTATCCAAAACAGTTTTTACCTTTAACATCAGAACAATCAATGTTGTGTGAGACGTTGCAGCGCCTTGATGGTGTCGCTGAGTTATCTCAGCCTATTGTGGTTTGTAATGAACAACACCGTTTTCTTGTTGCGGAGCAATTACGTGGTATGCAAGTAGTGCCACAGGCTATCGTGTTAGAACCAGAAGGACGTAATACTGCACCGGCTGTGGCGATTGCAGCACTGGTGGCTATAGAGCAAGACAAAGATGCATTAATATTAGTCTTGCCAGCTGATCATGTTATTGAAGATATAAAGTCATTCCATCAAAGCCTTAAAGTGGCAAACGAATCGGCACGACAAGGAAAGTTGGTGACGTTTGGCATCGTTCCAACTGCGCCTGAAACAGGTTATGGCTATATTAAATCTAGTCAGTCATATGATGCATCATCAGCGCTTTCTGCTTTAGCTGTTGAGCAATTTGTTGAAAAACCAGATTTAGCCACTGCAGAAGCTTATATAGCTTCTGGTGACTATTTTTGGAATAGTGGCATGTTTATGTTTAAGGCGAGTCGTTTCCTTACTGAACTAGATCAGCATGACTCTGCTATGTTATCCCTTTGTCAGCAAGCCTTTTCGGGTGCTGTGCACGATATGGATTTTGTCCGTCTTGATAATAATGCCTTTACCCAGATTAAAGGTGATTCGATTGACTATGCAGTGATGGAAAAAACAGATAAAGCTGTAGTTGTACCGTTAGACGCGGGCTGGAATGACATTGGTTCATGGTCTGCATTATCTGATGTATCAGCTAGCGACGAACAATCAAATGTCGTGAGTGGTGATGTGCTCATTGAAGGTAGTCAAAATTGTTATATACGTTCAGAACATCGTTTAGTCGCTGCACTCGGTGTGCAAGATCAGGTTATTATTGAAACAGCAGATGCAGTGCTTGTTGCATCACGTGATAAAGCGCAAGAAGTAAAACGAATTGTTGAACGATTGAAACTGGATGACCGTTCAGAGCGGCTACATCATCGTCGTGTCTTTCGCCCTTGGGGAAACTATGAAAGTATTGATGAAGGTGAGCGTTTCTTAGTAAAACGTATCGTTGTGAACCCTGGCGCGAGCTTGTCTTTACAAATGCACGAACACAGAGCAGAGCACTGGGTTGTTGTTACAGGCACAGCAAAAGTAACACGCGGTGAAGAAGTCATGGAATTACATGAAGATGAATCAACTTATATCCCTGTAGGTATGAAGCATCGTTTAGAAAATTTAACCGATGTGCCACTTGAAATTATTGAAGTGCAAACCGGTGGCTATCTGGGTGAAGACGATATTATTCGTTTCGATGACGTTTATGGTCGATAAATAAATACAAGGTAAAATAAGACATTGAAAAAGCGTAGAGGCTTAGTGTTTTTATGGTTCATCGTATTGATGGCTTTGTTTTACTTTGTTCCAGATATTAGTTTTGAAGATGATAATTATCCTCAGCCAGTAGATATAGATTTATCATCTGTTTTACTTACTCCCATTAATTATGAGAAACAGGTAAAACCAATTCTTGAGAAACGCTGTATTGTTTGTCATGGTTGTTATGACGCGCCTTGTCAATTAAAGTTGTCATCTATCGAAGGGTTGCAGCGGGGGGCAAGTGAAACGCGTATCTATGAACCTCGTCGTATTGAAAGTATTCCACCTAGCCGTTTATTTGTTGATGCGAAAAGCACAAAAGAATGGCGTGCACGAGAATTTTACCCTGTTATCAACGAGGGTAATAAGAATACTAAAAATAACTTAAGAGACTCGGTTCTATACCATCTGCTTAAGCTTAAAAAAGATAACCCTCAGCCTAAGTCTGAAAAATTACCTGATGATTTTACTTTATCTTTAAATCGTAAGCAGACCTGCCCAGGTTTAAAGTCGGTAGGAAAATATAAAGCAAAGAATCCGATGTGGGGTATGCCATATGCAATGCCTAATTTGCAGGATTCTGAATATCAAACACTTGTTTCATGGATTGCACAGGGGAATGATGCACCTTCTGTATTTAAGCTATCGCCATTAAGAGAAAAAGAAATAAATAAGTGGGAATTATTTTTAAATAAAGATTCGAACAAACAGAAATTAGTAAGTCGTTACTTATATGAACATTTATTTCATGCACATATTCACTTCTTAGGTTCACCAGATAGAGAGTTTTATCGTTTAGTTAGATCAACGACACCGATCGGCGAACCTATCAATGAAATAGCGACTTTACGTCCGCATGATGACCCGGGCGTAGAGAGTTTTTCGTATCGATTGCTGCGGTATACTCCAAGTATTGTAACGAAGAATCATATTGTTTATGAGTTTTCAGACCAACGAATGCAGCGTTATCGTGAGTTGTTTTTAAACCCACAGTATCAAGTCGATGAGCCGCCATCTTATGCGCCAGAAATTACTTCAAATCCATTTAAGGTTTTTGCGGCAATCCCGGCAGTATCTCGATATCGTTTCATGTTAGATGATGCACACTTCTTTATTGAGGGGTTTATTAAAGGCCCTGTTTGCCGCGGGCAGTTAGCGTTAAATGTCATAGAAGATCAGTTCTGGGTGGTTTTCTTTAATCCGGACAAACCAATTATTACTAACAATAGTGAATTTGTTGAAAAAATGGCATCTGATTTAGAATTGCCGGATGATTTTAATAGTAAGTTGGATCTATTTCGCATTTGGACAGATTATTGGAAGAAACAACGACGTTACATGGAAGTAAAGCAAGCGTGGTTCAAAAAAATGGGTACCCATAAGCTTGAGCATGCGATGGACTTTCTTTGGGATGGCGATAACGGTAATCCAAATGCGGCATTAACTGTTTTTAGGCACTTTGATAGTGGCTCGGTCTCGTATGGCTTGGTTGGTAGTGAACCAGAGACCACTTGGGTGATTGATTTTCCTTTGTTAGAGAGAATTCATTATTTATTGGTTGCTGATTTTAATATCTACGGAAATATTAGTCATCGATTGGGTACGCGTATTTATATGGATTTTTTACGCATGGAAGGTGAAGACTCTTTCCTTGCTTTTTTACCCGTTAATAGACGCAAAGAAATACGTGATAAATGGTACATTGGCCAGCGTAGTAAAATTGAGAAATTGTTCTCTGCACCACAGGCGTGGTTAAAAACAGAGTCGGTGAGCAACTATAAAACCAAGAACCCACAAAAAGAACTCTATCAAAGAATTAAGACGAGAGTTGCTAATGCAGTTAGTTCTTCTAAGTCAATGAACCATTGTGGCAGCATGGATTGTTCAGCATTACCTTCAGCTGATGTTGTTGAACGTGCTGATCGCGCGATGAGCGACATTGCACAATTACAAGGTCGGCAATTGCATGCGTTTCCAGACGTTGCTTTCGTGCGGGTAACGACAGACACTCCATCTAGTGATTTAACGTATAGTTTAATTAGAAACAAAGCTTACAAAAACGTAACTTCATTTTTAGCCGATGAACGTGAACGCGATCGTGCAGATATTGAAAAGGATACAATGACGGTAGTGAAGTGGTTAGAAGGTTCGTACCCTAACTTCTTTTTTACCGTTGCACTCGAAGATATTGATGAGTTCTCAAAAATATGTGCTTCGATTCAAAATAAGCAAGATTATGAAAAGTTTGTTGATAAATACGGTGTAAGAAGGACAAGCCCATTGTTCTGGGAAATGTCAGATTGGTTTCAAGATAAGTATAGAGAAGCTAAACCGATTATTTCTGGCTTATTTGATTTGAATCGTTATCAGAATCACTAATTATTTTTGATTAAGGGTAGAAGTTGCGGTAATCGGGTTTTTAATTGTTCTTCAGCTATAAATGCTTGTGGTGTGCTGACCCTATAAATACCTTGTTGTGTTGTCGCTTGTAAAATCCATAAGCCGTGCTGATTTATTTTAAAATTGATTACATCACTTCTTTGTGGAAGATTTTTCGGTGTAGGTGGAGTCAGGTGAATAAAAACAATCTCCTGTTGCGTGCCTTTTAAGGTTTCTTCAACCTGTAACACCCCAAGATAGTCATTTTTGTTATGAATCTTAATTGATGTTGCGCCAACATAATGGGCTTTAACTATGAGGTCAGCTTCTTCTATAAGCTGTGCATCAGGAATGCCAAACCACATTCCATAGCTGTTAATCGGTAACAATAAAGAAATAAAGAAACTTAGACTAAGAGGTGATTTCATTTTAAACCTCTCATGCTGTTGTTTAGCTTGCAATGGTTCCTAAACGCCTGCGTTTAATGAATCCGATGAGACCAAGAGCAGACAAGAAAAGGATAGGTGCACCAGGTAGAGGCACGACCGCTGCAGCAACACCATAAATTGATTGGATGCCCGCAATATCATCAGCCGCTAGGGTAAGGTTGATACCTGCATATGAGGCTGCCATGACAGAACCAGTTGCATCACTATGATCTAGACCTAGTGAATGACCTATTTCATGTATTAGTACGGTGGCTAAATCAAGAGTAACACCGCCAATATTACCACCCCAGTTTTCAGCGTTATCTAGATGTATATCACCACCAATACCACTACCGACACTAAAAGCGTGAGCTAAGACCATACTTGGCCCATCAAAACCAATCGCACCAATGCGTATATCACCAAATGCACCGGATTCAGCAGCACCAAATGCAGCACCGCTATCGGCTCTTTGCCCGAGGTTAGTGAAACCAGAGACATCCGCCCATGTGTTGAAGGCATTATTGACGATGCTTGTGATATTTGTATCAATATCAAAGACTGACGTTGTATTGCCTGAATGCGGATCTGTTGAAGAGGAGATACCTGTTCCAATCAGGCTCCAAGTTGCACCACCGGGGGCTGCAGGACTAAAAATACTGCGGGTGGTATTAGGGCCTTCATCCCAGGCTCTGCTACCAAAGAGACCGAAAGCATGAGTGTATGTGGATGTAATTAAAAGCAGAGAAAAAGCAATTATTTTTATAGCAGATGCTTTGATTGGCATTGTCATCGTCCTTATTGAATTGTTATTGTCCATAATGTATAGATGATACTAATCCAAATATGTCTCGACGGCTAGATTTTATTATATATTTCATCAGCTTTTGCCAACAAATTTGACAGTAGCGATAAAGAAAGTAGAATGCCGTCTGCTTAAGCAATAGTCGCGTAGCTCAGTTGGTTAGAGCGCATCCTTGACATGGATGAGGTCCCCAGTTCGAATCTGGGCGTGACTACCATTTTACATTTAACCTACACGCGACCTTTAGTAGGGGCCGCCACTGAAAAAGGGGTTTAGCATGCCAGTAATCACACTGCCCGACGGCAGCCAACGAGAATTTCTTAACCCGGTCTCGATCCACGACGTAGCCGCTGACATCGGCCCAGGCTTAGCCAAAGCAGCACTCGGCGGTAAAGTTGACGGCGTCCTTTGCGACACCTCCTTTATAATGGATAAAGATAGTGAACTTGCCATCATTACAGATCGTGATGAGGAAGGTCTGGAAATCATTCGTCACTCAACGGCACATTTATTGGCACAAGCCGTGAAACAATTATTCCCCGAAGCACAAGTGACTATCGGTCCTGTGATTGATAATGGTTTTTACTATGACTTTGCTTACGAGCGAGCCTTTACGCCAGAAGATTTAACCGCCATCGAAAAGAAAATGTCGGAATTAGTGAAACAAAATATCCCAATTACGCGGAGTGTTATGTCTCGCGAAGACGCGATTGGTTTTTTTGCTGACATGGGTGAGAATTATAAAGCTGAAATCATCGAAAGCATTCCACATGGCGAGCAGCTATCACTTTACCAACAAGGTGAATTTACCGATCTTTGTCGCGGCCCCCATGCGCCATCTACAGGTAAACTAAAAGTATTTAAGTTAATGAAATTAGCCGGTGCGTATTGGCGAGGTGATTCGAATAATGAAATGCTACAACGTATCTATGGCACCGCGTTTGCTAATAAGAAAGATTTAAAAGCGCACTTGCACCGTTTAGAAGAAGCTGAAAAACGCGACCATCGTAAGTTAGGCAAAAAATTAGATTTATTCCATCACCAAGAAGAAGCGCCAGGGATGATCTTCTGGCATTCAAACGGCTGGACAGTGTACCAACAAGTAGTCGATTATATTCGTAAGGTGCTTGATGAACATGACTACCACGAAGTGCATACACCACAAATTGTGGATCGGTCATTATGGGAAAAATCAGGTCACTGGGCAAAGTTCCAAGATATGATGTTTACTACGCACGTGGAAAATCGTGATTACGCAGTAAAACCCATGAACTGTCCGTGCCATATTCAAATTTTTAACCAGGGTTTAAAAAGTTACCGTGACTTGCCATTGCGTATGGCAGAGTTTGGTTCCTGTCATCGTAATGAACCATCGGGTACGTTACATGGCTTAATGCGTCTGCGTAATTTTACCCAAGATGATGCGCATATTTTCTGTACTGAAGATCAAATTCAATCTGAGGTAAGTGCATTTATCGATTTATTATTTAAGGTTTACGCTGATTTTGGTTTTAACGACATCATTATTAAACTCTCGACGCGCCCGGATGAACGTGTCGGTGAAGATGCGAGTTGGGACAAAGCCGAGCATGCGCTAGAACGTGCTTTGAATGACAAAGGGCTTGATTGGGAATTGCAGCCAGGTGAAGGTGCGTTCTATGGTCCCAAGATTGAATTCTCATTAAAGGATTGTCT
>CAZIWG010000061.1:0-13206 GCA_964542925.1 uncultured Granulosicoccaceae bacterium
CTACCAGAAATGGTATGGAATGAAGCCTACTACGCCAATCATCTCTGGTGGCATGAACGCACTGCGTCTGCCTGGCTTCTTCGAGAACCTGGGTCACGGTAACGTTATCAACACCTCTGGTGGTGGTTCATACGGTCACATCGATTCTCCTGCTGCGGGTGCAACTTCATTGCGTCAAGCATACGAATGTTGGAAAGCTGGTGCTGACCCAATCGAATTCGCGAAAGAGCACAATGAATTTGCTCGTGCATTCGAATCTTTCCCTGGCGATGCAGATGCACTCTACCCAGGTTGGAGAGAAAAATTGGGCGTTCACAAGTAAGCGAACGTTTTAATTTCAAAAAAACCCTCACCACTTCGGTGGGGGTTTTTTTTCCTCTTAAAGTAATACACGACTTTTTTAGTCGGGCAAATGTAAAAGACTTTTCACCACAGTGTTCTAAAATAAATCGCTCCCTGTGGTGAAAAGTTTTTATCTACAAAGGTAATCAACATGACTGATATAGATATCGAACAATACAAAATCGAAAATGAACCGTACTACGAAGCACAAAGTAATGAAGTTGCTTTGTATGAAGCCGCTTATGAAGCCCGCCTACCGGTAATGATTAAAGGTCCAACGGGTTGTGGTAAATCTCGCTTTATTGAATACATGGCATGGAAACTTGGCCGACCATTAATCACTGTCGCTTGTAACGAAGATATGACTGCCTCTGATCTGGTTGGTCGTTACCTACTCGATGCCAATGGTACTCGCTGGTTAGATGGCCCTTTAACCACAGCGGCACGTATTGGTGCGATTTGTTACCTTGATGAAATTGTTGAAGCACGCCAGGATACAACCGTTGTGATTCACCCACTGACTGACCACCGTCGTCAATTACCACTGGATAAAAAAGGTGAACTAATCAATGCCCATCCTGAGTTCCAATTGGTGATTTCATACAATCCGGGATACCAAAGTCTAATTAAAGATTTAAAACAATCAACCAAACAGCGTTTCACCGGTATGGATTTTGACTATCCTTCTGCCAAGGTCGAAGCCAGCATTGTTGAAAAGGAAACCGGTATTGATGCGGATACCGCAATGAAACTGGTTAAGATTGGTGAAACGGCGCGTAACCTAAAAGGTCATGGTCTAGACGAAGGCATTTCAACCCGTCTACTTACCTATGCAGCAACGTTAATGCAAAAAGGTATCTCACCTGCAGATGCCTGTCGCATGGCGCTGGTTCGCCCCATCACTGATGATGAAGATATTCGCACTACGCTAGATCACGCTGTTGATGCGATCTTTGCGTAAGTTTTTACAACAATACTTAAGTTGCGGAATCTATCATGAGTCTAGCTGGACCTGATACAGAAATGAGCCCTGAACTAACCGCCGAGATGCAAGCTTTTCGCGATCAGTTGAAGTGTGGCTTCAAAGATCTCGATGATGTCTTTATTGATTGTATGACGGGGGCTCAAGCTCGTTTGTCTGATAATGGGATAAAAGACTATTTAAAAGGTGCATCACTAATCTGCATGATTGGTCGTGGTTTTGAACCCGTACTGGTCTATTTAGAAGAAATGCCTGAGATTGCGCAACGACTAGGTGAGTCTACTCTATCTCTAGTGTCAGAAATGGTCTGGCACATGTCACGCACACCAAATGGCAATTCTATTCCACCCTTCTTAAACACCATTGCAGAAACTGCCCGTCGTTTAAGCAGTCAAGAATTACTCGAAAATTATATTGACCTACTCAAAGATATGATGGAACGCACTACCGGTTCGATTCACGGTATTCACACCACCTTCCCGAGCCCAGGTCTACCAGACTTGCTCAATCAAATGCCTTACTTACTTAGCGAGTTATCGTTAGAAGGCATCAATAACTGGGTCGACTACGGCATCAATAATTACAATACAAACCCCGAGCGGCAAAAAGATTATTTCTGCCTACAATCGGCCGACAGTAAAGCGATCCTCAGTCGTGAACGTCATGGCACACTATTCATTGATCACGAACGCAAATTAAATTTATATTTAAAGGCATTATGGGAACAACAATCCTATTTGATTCCCTATTCCAACGGCTTTGATCAATTACGCAAGCCTATACCCTATTACGATAGTTTAGGTATCCGTATCCCAGATGTATTTGATGATACGGATGAAGTCACTGGTATCAATCGCTACCGCGCGGTACTTGCACATATTGCTTCGCACCAACGTTGGTCAACCGCGATCATTGCCGATAATTTCAGCCCGTTCCAACGTATTGCCATCGAGGCATTGGAAGATTCTCGGGTTGAATACCTTGCGATGCAAAAATATCCTGGGCTACGGAAATTATTCTTATCACTGCATCCCGTACCAAAAGAAGATGCCTGCAACCAAGATAAAGAGTCTTGTATTTTACATCGTCTCGCCATGTTGTCATACGGTATTCTAAATAAGGAACATCAGTACACTAATCCAGACTTGTTAGACTGTATTCGAAAATTCCATGACCTGATGCAACAGGATAAAACCGAAACAAAAGACGTGGTGCAAATAGCTATTTCTTATATTGCTAAAACGCGTCTGCAATCTGACCAATTACCAAAAATTCACTTTACCGATACCGTGGTTGATTATCGTGATGACAATCGTCATATGTGGGTATTCATTGAAGAAGACGATGAGCCTGAAGACATCGAAGCAAAGCATCAACAAGCTGAGGAAGAAGAACTCGACGGTTTGCCGCCACGTCACTATAAAGAATGGGATTATACAACCAAGACCTACCGTCCTGATTGGGTAAGTCTATATGAAACATTGCATCCACCGGGTAACCCCGCTGATATTGACAAGATATTAGATAAACACAGCGCGCTTGCTAAGCAACTCAAAAAAATGCTCGACATGCTCAAGCCGCAACAATATGTGCGTGTCCGCTATCAGGAAGATGGTAGCGATCTTGATCTTGATGTGGCGATTCGCTCACTAATTGATTACAAAAGTGGCAGCACACCTGATCCACGTATTAACATGAGCCACAAACACGATGGTCGTGATATTTCAGTCATGTTGTTATTAGATTTATCAGCTTCGCTCTCCGATGTACCAGAAGGCTGTAAACAATCTATTCTCGAGCTAAGTCGTGAAGCGGTTGCTTTATTAGGTTGGGCAGTTGATAGACTTGGCGATTCGTTCGCTATCGCTGGCTTCTCGTCGAATACTCGTCACGAAGTGCGCTATCAGCATATTAAAGGTTATAGCGAAAGTTGGGATGAAGATGTAAAAGGCCGACTTGCTGCTATACAAGCCGGTTACTCAACGCGCATGGGTGCAGCTCTACGCCATGCTGCGCATTATCTTGGCGGACAAAAATCAGATAAGAAATTATTACTGGTACTCACTGATGGTGAGCCATCAGATATTGATGTTGATGATCCTAAGCTGCTTATACAAGATGCACACAAAGCCGTGCAAGAACTGGATCAAGATGGCATTTATACCTACTGCATTAATCTCGATCCACATGCTGATGAATATGTTGCTGATATCTTTGGTAGACACTACACCGTGATAGACAAGATTGAACGTCTACCAGAAAAATTACCTAAATTATTTGCGTCACTGACATCATAAACCCAAAATAAGGTGTAACTGCAAAGCACGCTTAAGCTTTGCAGGGAACGAGAATATTGATATATCCTATATTCTTTTCTCTACCTTCAGGATCTCATTTATGAAAAACATAATAACAGCAAGTATTACATTTGATTTCAAAGGTAAGCGTTATACGCCTTCCATTGAGGTAGCGCTTGATACCTATATGCAGTCTATCGGCAAACTCCCCGACCTTCACGGTTTAATTGCGGCACAAAACAATATCGGTATTTATTCTTACGAGTATGAAATGATGCTAGCCGAAGACATCAGTTTCACGAATGCACAAGGAATGGTCGCAGAATATATTGTAGATGGCATGCTTAATAACGAAGCATTTGAATCGGCATGGCAAGAACATGAAACACTACAGGAAATAAGAACCATTGTAGAAAAAAACATGGGGATTAATGACTTACAACAACATCCGGAATTTGAGAAAACGCTATTAGAGATTTATAAATCTGCCCTTAAAAAACATGCTACTAAAGAAATAACTGAAACCGACTCTTTTTTCTAATCTCTCTTTTCTTCCCTGTAAATTTCGTAGCCGCTGCGCTTATTTTGTTAGTTAAAATAAACCTAGGCAATGTACAGCAATACAATCTGACAGATTATGCTATCCTAGCGGCAAATTTTATTTACGATTATTGAGAAAAATATGAATACACCTAATACTGATCAACGAAATGCTTCACAAGCTGTGATGGCACAGATGATTTTCTGGAGCCGTTGGTTACAAGCACCTCTTTATCTTGGCTTAATCGTCGCACAAGGTGTTTATGTATTCCTATTCATGAAGGAATTAGCCCATCTGGTTGCCGATGCCAATACCTTCACCGAAAACCAAATTATGCTCATCGTACTCGGCCTCATTGATGTCGTCATGATCGCCAACCTACTGATCATGGTCATCATCGGTGGTTATGAAACATTCGTTTCACGCTTGAACTTAAAAGAACACCCCGACCAACCACAATGGTTGTCGCATGTGAATGCCACCACCATGAAAATCAAACTTTCTATGGCACTGATTGGCATATCATCTATTCACTTGCTCAAAACATTCATCAATGCCGACCAAATGAATGAAACAACTATCTACTGGCAAGTTACCATTCACCTAACTTTTATTGCCTCTGCTATCGCTATGGCAATCACTGATTACATCATGAACAAGAGTATTGCACTCTCCCATGGCGAAGAGCACTAAAAAGTAAATCTTATGAATGAAACCATTATTGATTTCATTCGCCACGGTGAGCCCGAAGGGGGGCGTGCCTTTCGAGGTCATCGCATTGATGACCCTCTTAGCAATAAAGGCTGGCAACAAATGCGAGATGCAGTTGACGAACATTGCCCTTGGTCACACATCATTAGCTCGCCACTGCAACGGTGTTCGGCCTTTGCAAATGAACTTGCCACTAAGCATACCTTATCAGTAACAATAGATGACCGTTTTAAAGAAGTCGGCTTTGGTGAATGGGAAGGTCAAACACCTGAACAATTACAGCACAACCGGGCAGATGAATATAACGCTTTTTATGCAGACCCAGTAAAAAATCGACCCGCTGGTGCAGAAGAACTCGATAAATTTATTTTACGTGTCGTAACTGCATACAATGACGTTAAAAAATGCTATGCCGGAAAGCACATTCTCATTATTACCCATGCCGGTGTTATTCGTGCGATGATAAGCCATGTGCTAGATACTTCGCCGCTCGGTTTATATCGTATTAAAGTAAATAACGCGGGCATTGCTCGAATACGTATCAGTCAACGCGGTGCTATGTTGGAATATTTAAACTACAAATTATAAAAATATAACATGACAAGATTGACATGATAATAAATGTAAAATACTTTCTCACTGGTAAATTAGGTAGTAGTTATTTATCTTGTTAATCTAGTCTAAATATTTTTTATATATATTATGAAAACAGCAAACACCTATATTAACAACTTACGCAAAGACATTGAGTTTAATGTCACCCTGCGCGATCATCTGTTTCACTTTTACACTACATGGGGATTATTTTCACCTCGTGAAATAGATGAAGGTACACTTCTGTTACTAAAATATATTGATATTGCGGAAGATGCTGACTGTTTTGATATGGGCTGCGGTTATGGCCCGATTGGACTCACACTCGCCAAACTCGCGCCCAAAGGAAAAACCTTATTGGCAGATAAAGATTTTATTGCTGTTAATTATTCAAATAAAAATATTTCTGCGAATAACATCAATAATGCCGAAGCTATTTTAAGCAATGCTTTTGATCAAGTCGGTAAACAAAAATTTGACTGTATTGTTTCAAACATACCTGCAAAAGTAGGTAAAGAATTGCTGCAAATTATTTTATATGATGCGAAATCGCACCTAAAACAAAATGGTCAACTCTATGTTGTTACCGTCAACGGATTACGTAAATTCATGAAACGTCATTTTGAGGATGTATTTGGCGACTATAAAAAACTCAAACAAGGCGCACACTATACAATTGCACGTGCCCGCATGAAGGGCTGATAATCTACCAGCCCTTCATCAGCAATTATTTAATCGATTCCTTGATATAGAGACGAGCCGTTTTCACTTTTTCAATGCAACCATTATAACTCCCAAAACCTGATTGCACTTTTGCTGCACCCAGTAAACTAGCCGCCTTAGTGTATTCCCAGCTACCACCAAAACCTTTCGCATTCGAAAAGTTTAGCTCTTTATAACCAACATCAAGTTCTTTATCACATTGTTTTGCTAAAGCGATATCTTCAGCGGGTTTCGTTGGCGAGCTACTACAACCTGTTAATGCCACAGAAAGTGTCACCACTACTATTAATAAACGAGTATCCATACTATTTCCTCTTATCATTATTTATAACGGTGCTAACAATACTCTCCGTGAAAAACAAAAAGAGTGGTCTACGTCACACATGATATGTCGATAAGGTCGCAAATAATGATATTAATAATATTCAAGAGAAATGTTTATTTTTTCTTTATTGCCATGTAATCTATAAAATAATTATTGCTTTCATCCATTAGGAATACTCATGTCACGCACTGAATCAACCATGCTTGAATTAGGTACAGTTGCACCCGAATTCTCACTTTTTGAACCAACAACAGATAAAATAATCTCTTTATCTGACTTCTCTAATAATAAGGCCTTACTAGTGGTCTTCATGTGTAACCACTGCCCCTACGTTTTGCATATTCACCAGCAATTAAATGACCTTATCAGTGAATATCAATCAAAAGGCTTAGCCGCCGTCGCTATCAATTCAAACGATATTGCCAACTATCCTGATGATAGACCTGAAAAAATGATTTCACTAAGCAAAGAAATGGATTACTGCTTCCCTTACTTATTTGATGAAGAACAATCTGTCGCTAAAGCTTACATGGCTGCATGCACGCCTGATTTCTTTTTATTTAATAGTGAAATGAAGTTAGCTTACCGCGGACAATTCGATTCTTCTCGTCCTCGTAACGATGAACCCGTCACAGGCTCGGACATGCGTGCTGCCTTTGAAGCCGTGTTAACAAATACTCCCATTCCTGAAAGGAACCAGAAACCCAGTATGGGTTGTAATATAAAATGGAAAGCAGGCAATGCGCCAAATTATTTTGACTAGTCCTCACTAGGCTGTGTTGGGTTCCCCAATGAACCTTCTGTGAGTAACTCATCAGTAAAACCAAAATAACGCATATCCTTTATTCTTAGTGGATAAAGAATACCATCAAGGTGATCACATTCATGTTGAACCACTCTGGCATGAAAACCTGATACACAACGATCGATTTTTTCACCAAACTGATTTACGCCTACATAGTGAATATCTGTATATCTTGGTACAGCACCTCGCATTCCCGGTACAGACAAACATCCTTCCCATGCAATATCCATTTCATCACTACGAGGTTCAATAACAGGATTAATTAATACCGTCAGGGTAACTTGTTCAGCATCCGGGTAACGGGGATTGTGCTCAATACCAAAAATAACAACCCGCAGATCAACACCAATCTGTGGTGCGGCTAAACCAGCACCATCACAGGCTGCCATCGTTTCCTGCATATCTTCAACTAATTGATGCAATTCTTGCGTATCAAATTCTTCCACTTCATTAGCGCGTTGCAATAAAAAGGGATCGCCCATTCGTAATATTTTTCGTACTGCCATTACGCTTCCTCAACTAAAATAGTCAAAATACCTTGCTCAAACTGAATCGTTAATTGATTGTTCTCTATCAAAAAAGGTTTATTCATCTTTTTATCATCATCAAAACTAATCGCTTCTTTCACATGATAGCGTTTATTGTTTGCATCAAGCCATAAGGGATATGCCGCATTAACCAGTACTATAAACCTGTAAGCTTTACTCGCGGCGCCGTTTATTTCTAGACACCGATTCTGGTGCGTTGGAAAACCATCATAACGACTCTCTGCTTTAGACTGTCGTTTCGGTAATAGTTTACCTTGGGCCAATTCAAACAGTGCATGTTCAATAAGCTTTGCTCCCTGCTTTGCTATTTCTTCTTCCAGTTCACGTCCTTGAAAAGCTGATAATGACACCGTTTGCTGACCCAGAATTGCCCCCGCATCCATCTCAGCTACAACCTGATGCAAACTCACCCCTGTTTGTTCTTCGCCCGCCCTTACTTGCCAGAATAATGGTGTCGGTCCTCGATATCTAGGCAACAAAGAAGGATGTAAATTCCACCATCCCTGAGCAGGTATTGATAACAAGGCTTCAGTAATACGCCAAGGAAAACAGCTCATAATCACCAAATCTGGTTCAATCTCCATTAATTTAGCCGTTATTTCGTCTTCACAGCCCTTCTGCCAGCGTATTAGGGGTAAACCATGCTCATCAGCAACACTTGCTAAACTATCCACTGATTTGGGTGGTCGAACAGGCAGGAGATTGAGCCCCCTTGGCGAAGCACATTTATCCGCAATAATGACTGCCGAAGGATAATGCCCTGATTCACATAATAAAAGAAGGGGAATTATTGATAATGGACCACCCTGCCCCACATAAACAAATTTTGATATTTGCGTCTGACTCAAAGTCACGGCACAATCACGCCTCGGTAAATAAAATGAACTGGAAAACCCATGAGCAACAGCCTATTTGAATCGACTCTGACCAGCTTACCACTGCTTAACCGCGGTAAGGTACGTGATATCTATGATATCGATGACAAACATTTACTGATTGTCACCACTGATCGTCTGTCTGCATTCGATGTCATCTTGCCTACACCTATCCCAGGCAAAGGTCGCATTCTTACAGAAATCTCAAATTTTTGGTTCCATCAATTAAGCGATATTGTACCAAACCAGCTTTCTAACTTAAGCCTTGAAGATGTGCTTCCTGATGCGACAGAACGTGCGCAAGTTGAAGGTCAGGCGATTGTTGTTAAAAAATTAAATGCACTGCCAATTGAAGCCATTGTTCGTGGTTACATTATTGGTTCTGGCTGGAAAGATTATCAGAACACAGGTGCCATCTGTGGTATCGCTCTTCCTGAAGGTCTGCAAATGGCCGATAAGCTCGAACAAGCGATCTACACCCCATCGAGTAAAGCCGATGTTGGTGAGCACGATGAAAACATCGACTTCGATGCCACCGTCAATCTTATTGGTCAAGATATGGCTGAACAAGTGCGTGATGTTAGTCTCAAACTCTATTCAACGGCACGCGACTTTGCAGCAAAACGCGGCATCATCATTGCTGATACTAAGTTTGAATTTGGTCTTGATGATGAAGGCTCACTGGTTCTCATTGATGAAGCGCTCACGCCTGATTCATCTCGCTTTTGGCCAATGGAAACTTATGCTCCTGGTAAAAGCCCGGAAAGTTACGACAAACAATATATTCGTGACTGGTTAGAAAATCAGGACTGGAATAAAAAAGCCCCGGCACCGGATGTACCTGAAGATGTTGTTGCCAAAACAACTGAGAAATATCTTGAAGCCTATGAAAAACTCACTGGCGAAACACTCAGTTAAACGCTCATGTTAGCTTAAAACCTGCCCGCACCTGTTTACATTTCTTGCCAGCAGGTTTTTTTATGCCCCTAAATATCATTACAGAAAGCCTGTGTAACAAATAAAAAAGGGACACCCGAGAGAGAGGTACCCCTGCATATCCATACTCGTCGGCGTTACTTTATAATTAGATAACACCTCAGTATTGCTCAATCGCCATGTGCCATCACGGTTACCATCCATATGTATAATCACGTATCAATATGAGAATATAACGCTGTCGTTATCGTGTGTATGTCCCCCATTACGCCGATAGGGACGTCACCATGATTATGCTGGTACGAGAACCGCAGCACTCATTATTCTTTTCATACCAACACTCGTTTTAATTAATAATTGGCTTGTATAACATCTACACTAGCCATTATTGAGGATGTGACAAATTGTCGCAGATCATTTAAAACCAAAGAGTTAGAGGAAATACATATTGCTGCGTTGGACAGAGGCGAGGTAAGATGCTGATCTATAATTTTTCAGACTGACATCAAAAATATCATGTTAAAAGATAAAATCATACCTGCAATAAAAACAGCTGAATATTTAAATTTACGTCGTCTGTTTATGTTGCGAAATGTCGCTATCATTGGTCAATTACTGGCAGTTTATATCACACAGATTTACCTCGACATTGCACTCCCTGTTCTCTCGATTGGCATGGTTATTCTTAGCTTTGCACTGTTTAACCTTTTTACATTAATACGGCTTCGCTGGGGAGGGAATGTCAGTCAATTAGAATTCTTTTTTCAATTACTCGTTGACGTCATCATCCTTACCGCACTACTTTATCTCACTGGTGGTGCTAGCAATCCGTTTGTGTTGTTGTTTCTATTGCCTATCATCATCGCAACAGCTGTTTTGTCTTCACGTTACACCTGGGTTATCACAATAATAACGGCCATTTGTTACAGTTTATTAATTTGGAAATATCAACCGCTACCCTTCGCGCACGATTCCGGTACAGGATTTTCTCAACATGTCTTTGGTATGTGGGTATCATTTGTAATCAGTGCCGCTATCACTTCTTTCTTAGTAGGTGGAATGCGCCGTTCATTACACGATAAAGAAATAGAACTAGCCAATGTCCGTGAACAACAACTACGTGATGAACAACTTGTTTTATTAGGGACACTTTCCGCCAGTACAGCACATGAAATGGGGACCCCGCTGGGTACTATGTCGCTACTGTGTGAAGAACTTACATATGAACTAGACGCTAAACATCAACGCATCCTTACTACACTTCAATCACAAATTATCCGCTGTAAAAATGCGTTAGCAACACTAACTGCTTCTACAGGGGCTGCCCCACTCAGTGGTGGTAACCTCTTATCCATTGAGGTGTTTTTGGAGAAAATACTTTCTGAATGGAAGAGCATACACCCTAACTCTAAAATAAATACGCATTGGGACAGCCTATCTTCAATACCGTCTATTCTTGCTGATATTACACTACAACAAGCCATCATAAATGTTCTCGACAATGCTCATGAAGCCTCTCCTAATAAAGTAGAATGGATCGCACATTGGGACTCAACAACCTTAACCATTATTATTAAAGATCGTGGTGAAGGTCTTAGTATTGAAGCAAAACAAGCTATCGGCCAGCAACCTTACACTGCAAAAAAAGAAGGTCTTGGATTAGGTTTATTCCTTACCCATTCAATTATTAGTCGCTTTGGCGGTAATGTTAAATTATTCAACCGACAACAAGGTGGGGTATCTACCATTATTAACTTACCCATTGTCATGGATACGATGCCGACAAATAGCCAATGAATAATTCTGAACTTAAAAAGTCGATACTGCTTGTAGACGATGATGATGTTTTTCGTGAAACACTTGCCCGTGCTCTTGAACGACATAATATCACTGTACATAGTGCTGCTAATTCCTCACAGGCTATATCATTATTATCCAGACACGATACTCAATTAGGTATTATTGACCTCTGCATTGGTGACGAATCAGGCTTACAATTAATCCAACAGCTTATTAGCACAAAATCAGAAATACGATTAATTGTACTAACTGGCTTTGCCAGTATCGCAACAGCGGTTGAGGCAATAAAACTCGGGGCGAAACATTATCTTACAAAACCTGCTTCTGTCAGTGAAATTATTGAAGCACTGCTTTCTGATGTTGGCAACGCAAATATTCCAACAAACCAACGACCTATGTCAGTTAAGAAATTAGAGTGGGAACATATTCAAAAAGTACTGGCAGAGCATCAAGGCAACATATCGGCTGCGGCAAGGGCGATGGGGATGCACCGCAGAACTTTGCAACGGAAATTACAAAAGAAGCCAGTTAAAAACTAATCTGTCTTATTGTTATTTGTGGTTGTTCTGTTCGCTACTTTTATCAAACTAATCCCTGCTGATAAAATCCCTGTAAATATTTTTACAACAATACTTAAAATCAGAAAAGTTGCCATAAGGTAAAGAAAATATTTAATCGGATCTGAAATGTGTACAAAAAAATCAGCGTTATCGATACGACCAAAAAAGGCTTTATCCGATAAGTCGATTGTTTCCATCAAATATTTTATTAAATAAACCTGATCGGGTTGGTAGAATATTTGATATGTCAGCACACCGATCATTAACAATACGGCAATCGCAAGCATAATTAATAAACTACCGGATAGAACTAGGAATGTTCTACCCGCCCCTATGTTTACATTTTCTTCTGACACTGTGATACCTCCATTTTCCTATAATCTAACTATGCACCAATCAGCAAGTGGATTCTAGACATACGAAAAAGGCGCACCAAAGTGCGCCTTTCTTAAAATTGACTATACGGGAATATTAGCTAATTTTTTGGTCTAACTCACCTGAAGCATACATCATGAACATTGTTTCAAGGCTCTTAGATGTAATCTTAGAAGCGTGTCCAGCTGAACCGAAAGCTTCGTAACGTGCCTTACAAATATCCTTCATAGCGGCTGTAGATGCTTTAAGGAATTTACGTGGATCAAAGTTAGCTGTATTTTCTGACAAGAATTTACGTACTGCACCAGTAGATGCCATACGCAAATCAGTATCGATGTTAACTTTACGTACGCCATTCTTGATACCTTCAAGAATTTCTTCAACAGGTACGCCGTAAGTTTGCCCCATGTCACCGCCGAATTCGTTGATTGTTTTCAACCATTCTTGTGGCACTGAAGAGGAACCATGCATAACCAAGTGAGTGTTAGGTAGGCGTGCGTGAATTTCTTTAATGCGGTCAATACGTAAAACGTCACCAGTAGGTTCTTTGGTGAACTTGTAAGCACCATGTGATGTGCCAATTGCAATTGCAAGTGCATCAACACCGGTTGCTTTAACGAAGTCAGCTGCTTCTTCAACACTGGTTAAGAGCATGTCCATGTCCAGCTTGCCTTCAGCACCGTGTCCATCTTCTTCACCCATCATGCCTGTTTCTAATGAACCCAAACAACCTAATTCACCTTCAACTGAAACACCACCTGCATGAGCCATTTTAACTACTTCACTTGTAAC
>CAZIWG010000062.1:0-13123 GCA_964542925.1 uncultured Granulosicoccaceae bacterium
TAGCAATAAACTCTCGAACAACACGCTCAATTTCATCAACCAGATCAGCATCTTCCACTTTATGATCAGGTTTACCATTGATATATAAAAGATTCGGTGAACCACCGGTTAATCCCACGTTCACTTCACGCGCTTCACCAGGACCATTCACCACACAACCAATAATAGCGACATTAATCGGTTCAATAATATCTTCAAAACGTTCATCTAATGCATTGACTGTTTCTATGACATTAAATTCTTGTCGAGAACAGGATGGACATGCAATTAAATTCACACCCTTACTTCGAATATGTAAACTTTTAAGAATATCGAAACCAACTTTAATTTCTTCAACCGGATCTGCTGCCAAAGAAACACGAATGGTATCGCCGATGCCATCATTCAATAACATACCCAAGCCAATCGCTGATTTTACTGCACCCGCTCGTGCTGCACCCGCTTCAGTAATACCCAAGTGCAAAGGTTGTTCAATCTGGCTCGCTAACTGCCGATAGGCAGCAACCGTTGTGTGCACATCTGAGGCTTTCATACTGATTTTGTATTCTTGGAAATCAAGCTTATCGAGAATATCAATATGACGCATAGCTGATTCAACCAGTGCTTCAGGCGTCGGCTCACCGTATTTCTTTTGTAAATCTTTTTCTAGCGAACCGGCATTCACACCAATACGAATAGGAATGCCATACTCACGCGCGCTATCAACCACTGCACGAACTCGATCTTCACGGCCGATGTTTCCTGGGTTTATACGTAAACAATCAGCACCGAGTTCCGCAACACGTAAGGCAATTTTATAATCAAAGTGAATATCGGTAATGAGTGGTATAGATACTTGCTGGCGAATTTTAGCAAATGCCTCTGCCGCGTCCATACTTGGAATAGAAATACGCACAATATCTGCGCCAGCACGTTCAAGCGCTGACAACTGCGCAACGGTTGCCTCAACGTCACAGGTTTCCGTATTCGTCATGCTTTGAACCGACACAGGGGCATCACCACCTACGGCAACATTACCCACCATAATTTGCTTCGACTTCCGCCGTTTAATCTCAACTTTAAAACTCATTTTCCTTACTCTCCTGCTACCCCAATCTGGAAGCGAGCAAGATTTCCTCGTATATGCTGTTCGATATCAATTAGCTGACCATTGTACTTGATTCTGAGACCTTTCGCGTTACCCAAAAACACCTTAAATGGGGGTAAACCTGATACCCGACGCTCCTTTCCTGCGCGTAATAAGTCATAAATCAAACGCTTACCCGTACTATCCTGAACATCAACCCAACTATCACTCGTTAGATTAAGGATAATCTCATGTTTATTTACAGGTGCTAACTCTGGTGTAGGAGGCGTTTGAACAACTTCAATGACTTTTTCAGGTTCTAGTTCTGGCTCAGCGTCCGCTACAACCGGTGTAGCATCTTCAACCACAACATCATTTGGCACTAATATATCTGGCTCAAGTAATTCTGGTAATGCGATTGAAGATGCACTACTTTCAGGTTCTTGTGATGCGGAAAACCATGTTGACGGTTCATAATTCTGGCTTTGAAACCATGAAATAATTCCAGCAATAAGCACTAAAACAATAAGCACCGACGCAATCTTAATTAACAGCCGATTATATGAAGGTCCTGGTTTACGAATTGCACTGGCGACAATCGTCGGACTTTCGACCTGAACTTGATTGTATGCCGCTAACAATGGCTCAACTGGTATTTTTAATAAACGCGCATAATTACGAATATAACCGGTTACATAAATAGGTACTGCAAGCCGTTCATAATCTTCATCTTCAAGTGCTGAAATAATATCAACACCAAGCCGGAGTTCTTTAGCCACTTCCTCGCGTGACAAATTTAATGCGCCGCGTGCCGTAGAAAAACGTTTGCCAAATGAAAACGCTGCCGACTTTTCAATATAACTATCGTCACTCATCGCCGTTCAGACTTAAGCAACTCCCTTGCCTCATCAGAGTCAGGGAATTTCCGTTGAAGGATTAATGCATATTTAGCCAACGCATTTTTGCCTCCCAATATTCTTTCTATTTTCACACCTAATAGTAAGCTTGCTGCAGTGTGTTTCCCAGCAGAAGCAAAACGTTGAATATAACCTCGCGCTTGTAAAAACCGTTGTGCATCAAAGTTTATTTTTGCCATTTGATATAAAGACGTTAGATTATTCGGATGTCCTTTGAGTAAATCTCTAAAGTACTTCTCAGCTTGTTCTGGCTTTCCTGCGCGCATGGAACAAAGCCCCGCGTTGACTCGCACTAAGTCATGCGAACGATACAAAGGGTTAGTTAACGCTTTTCTAAACTTTTCTTCCGCGCGATCATATTCTTTTTTTCGACAAAGAAATGCAGCATATGCATTATACGCATCTGAATATTGTGGGTTAATTTCTATCGCACGTTCGAAGTGTCTTGTTGCCGCTTGTGGCTTACCTAAGCGGTCATACAGTAATGCGATCGCATAGTGTCCATTCGGCAAATTATCATCAATCTCTAAGGCTTTACGGAATTTCTTTAACGCATATTCATAATTACCTTGTTGAAAATAACCAACGCCCAATTTAACATTTGTTTCAGCAAGACGATTACCTTTTGATCTAACAATAAGCTCTTCTTCACCACCTTCCTCTACGCTACCACCACTAGTAGAACAACCACTTGCAAGTACCAACCCAAACAGTATTAAAACTGTATAAATAGATTTCTTTATCATTATTATTTGGCTCCTGCCTGCATTTGTACTCGATTTTGAGTGCGCTTGGTTTTGTCTTGTACGCGGCCTGCTAATTGTCCACATGCGGCATCAATATCATCACCACGTGTTTTACGAGTAATTGTAATCAAACCATTCTTAATTAATATATCTCTGAAATGATTAATAGTGGTTTGCGATGAACGTTCATACCGAGTTTCATCAAATGGATTAAACGGGATCAAGTTCACTTTTGACGGTATATCTTTCAGTAATTTTACTAACTGTCGTGCATGTTCTGGTTGATCGTTAACCCCTTTTAACATCACATATTCAACGGTGAGGTAACGGTGTTTTTTACCTTCAAAATATTTTTTGCAAACAGCCAACGTTTCTTTGATGGGGTATTTTTTATTTAAGGGCACTAATACATCACGTAATTCATTATTAGGTGCGTGCAAGGATAAAGCCAGACTCACATCGATGGTATCGCGAAGACGTTCTAATGCAGGCACAACCCCTGCAGTGCTCAATGTAATGCGACGTTTAGAAATACCATAAGCAAAATCATCCATCATAATATTCATTGCAGCAACGACATTATCAAAATTCAATAATGGTTCACCCATACCCATCATCACGACGTTGGTAACAACACGTTCACCCTCTTCATCAAAACCGAGTGCATGATTTGCAACTAACACCTGACTAATTATTTCACCCGTTGTTAAATTTCGATTGAAACCTTGTTTTCCCGTCGCGCAAAAACTACATTCCAGGGCACAACCAATTTGAGATGAAACACACAAAGTGCCTCGAGCCCCCTCGGGAATAAAGACTGTTTCAATCGAATTACCAGAATCTAAGCGCAATAACCATTTGCGCGTTCCATCGTCTGACTTTTGATCAACCACCATCTCGGGCAATCTGACTTCAGCCATTGCCTGTAAATTTTCACGCAATGATTTACTCAAATTGGTCATCTCATTGATATCTGTAACGCGATGCTGATGAATCCATTTCATCACCTGAGTAGCACGAAAAGCCTTCTCACCAATACGGGTGAAGAAGGCTTCCATGGCCGCTCGATCAAGATCGAGCAAATTCATTTTTTCTGACTCTTCTGGCATAGTGCTCTAGTATTTGTGTTGGGAACACCCAACTTTAATAATAACAATAACATAAAAACCCGCGAAGATACGCGGGTTTACGGGGTAGAACGGACGGCTATTCTAGCCTTAAGGCCAGCTCAGAACAACCAGCATAACCGGTGATTTTGAGCCCTTTTTAATAACGTTCGTCAATCCACGCCATTTGTATCGCTTCGAGAATTTTCTCTCCTGAACGGTCAGGATCATCGTCGAAGTCTTCCAATTCACAGATCCATTCATGTAAATCGGTAAATCTCACTGTTCTTGGGTCAACGTCCGGATATGTGTCATCCAGTTCAATCGCGATATCAAGGGTATCAGTCCAAACCATGCTCATAATAATCACTCTTTGATTAATCGAAATAATTCAATTGAGCGCATATTAGCGCATGCGGGGAGGCTTGTTCAAGCCCATTTAGACTTCTTAACCCTATGATTTTTTGGGGGTTTAGCGATTAAACCTAGACTAGTGGTTTTCAGATACCATGTTGATGGTGTACTTAGGTATTTCCACCACCAAATCGGCATCGGCAACAACCGCCTGACAGCTTAAGCGTGAATCCGGTTCTAGTCCCCATGCTTTATCAAGTAAGTCATCTTCCATTTCGGTTGATTCTTCTAACGAATCAAAACCTTCACGAATCACGACATGACACGTGGTACAGGCACATGATTTTTCACAGGCATGTTCAATATCAACGCCACCTTTTAGTACTGCGTCAATAATGGTCATCCCCGTCTCAGCTTCAATCACCGCGCCGTCAGGGCAGATTTCTTCATGAGGTAAAACAATAATCTGTGGCATCGACTTTTCCGTTACTCAAATTCATCAAGGGTATGACCACTGAGGGCCTTGTTAATACTGGCATCCATTCTTTTTGCAGCAAAATCGGCAGTGGCTTTGTCTGCTAAATCAATCGCATACTTAATTTTTGCTGCAGATTCATTTTCACGCGCGTTCTTCAATGCGTTCAAGCTCGCTACTATTCTCGCACGTTCTTTATTATTTAGCAGTGCATCGCCATCTTCGGCGAGTGCTGCATTAATCGCTTCCAGCACGCGATCAGCTTCTACTTGTTGTTCGCGCAATTTTCTAGCTTCTACATCTTCTTTAGCATGTTCAAAGTTTTCTCTTAACATACGTTCAATTTCATTATCTTCAAGACCGTATGACGGTTTTACTTGCACACTGGCTTCTGCACCACTGGTTTGTTCTTTGGCAGTCACTTCTAATAAGCCATCGGCATCAACCTGAAACGTGACTAAAATACGTGCGGCGCCGGCGACCATCGGTGGAATATCACGTAATTCAAAACGCGCTAAGGAACGACAATCATCAACCAATTCGCGTTCACCTTGCAGTACATGCACTGCCATCGCTGTTTGACCGTCTTTGAAGGTAGTAAATTCTTGCGCGCGTGCCACTGGAATGGTGGTATTACGTGGAATCACTTTTTCTACCAAGCCGCCCATTGTTTCAATCCCTAATGACAATGGATTAACATCAAGAAGTAACATCTCATCATCAGGCTTATTTCCAACCAGTGTATCGGCTTGTATTGCTGCACCAACAGCAACGACTTTATCTGGATCAATATCGACTAAGGGTGGTTTAGCAAAAAACTCGGCAACTTTTTCACGTACTCGCGGTACACGAGTAGATCCACCCACCATTACCACATCATTAATTTCTTCGGCTGTGATACCTGCATCACGCATTGCACGACGACAGGGCAATAAGGTTTTCTTAATCAACCCATCAACTAACTCATTAAATTTTTCAGAATCAATGCTTCCTTGCCATTTGTTAGCGTCAGCCAATTCTACAGTGAGATCAACCGAACCGTTGTCGGTCAGTGCTTCTTTGGCACGACGTGCTTCATTCATCATACGCCGCAGTAAATAGGCATCATCTAAATCAACGCCGGCTTCAGAAGCCATCCATGTGGCAATAGCACGATCCATGTCATCGCCACCTAAAGCCGAATCACCCGCTGTCGCAAGCACTTCAAACACACCACGGCTAAGACGCAAAATAGAAATATCGAAAGTCCCACCACCGAGATCATAAATAGCATGTACACCTTCAGAACCGGTATCTAAACCATACGCAACGGCGGCAGCTGTTGGTTCATTAAGTAATCGTAATACTTTTAGACCCGCTAATGTTGCAGCATCTTTAGTTGCTTGCCGTTGTGCATCATCAAAATAAGCAGGGACAGTGATCACAACACCTTGTAATTCACCACCCAAACTTTCTTCTACACGTTGTTTTAAGTTAGCGAGTATTTGTGAAGATACTTCCACTGCAGAGACATCACCGGCAACCGTACGAATACGCGGCACTGATTCTGTATCAATAAATTCATAGCCATGTGGATCTGCTTTAACGTCTTCTAGACCACGTCCCATAAAACGCTTTGCTGAGCTGATAGTGTTATGTGGATCGGTAGCTGCCGCTTGTTGTGCTGCACTACCTACAACAATGTTATCTTTTTGATATTGTACGACTGATGGTAATAAGTGCTGTCCATCTTTATCTGCCAAGGTGAGTGCCTCACCACTTTTAACCGTAGCCACCAGTGAGTTAGTGGTTCCAAGATCAATACCCGCCGCCAACCGATGTTGATGCGGTGCCATAGCTTCGCCTGGTTCAGATATTTGTAACAGCGCCATACAAGTGTCCGGTATTTATTAAAGTAATGCTTCTTCGCGGTCTTCCGCTTCTTCGCGAAGACGATACAAAAATTGTAACTGTAAGGTCAAACCTTCTGCCTTTTTCAAACTGTCAGTGGTGTTATCACTAAAACATGTCTGACACTGTGAAATTAAATCATGGATTTGATTTTCAATACCTGCACTAAATTTTTCTAGGGCAGCCAGTGGATCCGATGCATCCATAATATCATCAAGTGCTTCGCGTAACTCCATTTGTTGCATCAAAAAGGCCGTATCCATCACCGTATTTGATTCACTATTTGCATCGATATTATTTAAACTCAATATATACTGAGCTCGTTTAAGCGGGTCTTTCAGTGCTTGGTAGGCTTCATTAATCATTGAAGCTTGTTGCATAGAGAGGCGTCGTTCTCTATCGGTGGCATTAGTAAATTTATCGGGATGGACACTACGTTGTAGGTCCTGATAGCGCTCAGATAATGAGGAGAGCTCTATCTCAAAGCTGATTGGCAAAGCAAATAATTCGAAATAATTTCGATCCATCAGATGTTACCACTACAACCTTTTCTTCACCGCCTAAACGGTAAAACTTTCACCACAACCACACATGTCTTTGACATTCGGGTTATTAAATTGGAAACCTTCATTAAGCCCTTCTTTGGCGTAATCCAATTCCGTTCCATCAAGATAAATAAGGCTCTTGGGATCAACAATAATTTTAACTCCATTCACCTCAAATACCGTGTCTTCTTCTTGCGTCTCATCAACAAACTCAAGAACATAGGCCATACCAGAGCAACCGGTGGTTTTTACACCAAGACGCAAACCAATACCTGAACCGCGGTTATCTAAAAAGTGCTGCACGCGTTCTGCAGCGCTTTCAGTCAAGGAGATCGCCATAACGAAACGTCCTACTGCTTATCTTGAAAATCTTTAATCGCTGCTTTAATAGCATCTTCTGCTAATACTGAGCAATGTACTTTTACGGGTGGTAATGCCAATTCTTCCGCAATATCAGAATTCTTAATTTCTGATGCTTCATCTAAGGTTTTACCCTTCACCCATTCTGTTAATAATGAGCTTGAAGCAATTGCTGAACCACAACCATAGGTTTTAAACTTGGCATCTTCAATCACGCCATTTTCGCCAACTTTAATTTGTAACTTCATCACATCGCCACAAGCTGGTGCACCGACCATGCCAGTGCCAACGTCTTTATCTTCTTTGTCCATGGTGCCCACGTTACGAGGATTTTCGTAGTGGTCCATTACTTTATCGCTGTATGCCATGTCTTTATCTCCTGCTTAAACAGAATAACTTAAATTAATGTGCTGCCCACTTCACTGAATCAAGATCAATTCCTTCTTTGAACATGTCCCACAGTGGAGAAAGATCGCGAAGCTTTTGAATGCTATCGTGAAGCAGTTTAATGGTGTAATCGATTTCTGCTTCGGTTGTAAAACGACCGATAGTGAAACGAATTGAACTATGTGCTAATTCATCATTACGACCAATCGCACGTAATACATAAGAAGGCTCTAAACTCGCCGAAGTACAGGCTGAACCTGATGACACGGCAAGATCTTTAATCGCCATAATCAATGATTCGCCTTCAACGTAGTTGAAACTAATGTTCAAGTTACCGGTAATACGTTTGTCCATATCGCCATTAACATAGGTTTCTTCAATATCTTTAAAGCCTTCGTATAAACGATCACGCAATGCGGCGAAACGAATATTTTCTGATGCCATTTCTTCTTTGGCAATACGGAACGCTTCACCCATACCGACAATTTGATGCACAGGTAAGGTACCTGAACGTAAGCCACGTTCATGACCACCACCGTGCATTTGCGCTTCTAAACGAACCCGAGGTTTACGGCGAACAAATAATGCGCCCATACCTTTTGGTCCGTAAATTTTATGGGCAGAAAATGACATTAAATCAACTTTGCTATTTGCCAGGTCGATATCAACTTTACCGGCACTTTGTGCTGCATCAACGTGGAAAATAATACCGCGAGCGCGTGTTAATTCAGCAATAGTGTTGATGTCTTGAATAACACCAATTTCATTATTCACATGCATGATTGAAACTAGAATCGTGTCTTCACGCATCGCATCTTCAAGTTTAGCTAAATCAATCAAACCATTTTCTTGAGGATCTAAATAAGTAACGTCAAAACCTTCACGTTCTAACTGACGACAGCTATCTAAAACAGCTTTATGCTCAGTCTTGCAGGTAATGATGTGTTTACCCTTCTTATGATAGAAATGTGCTGCACCTTTAATTGCCAAATTATCAGATTCGGTTGCACCCGACGTCCAGATAATTTCTTTTGGATCACAATTCACTAAATCCGCAACCTGTTTGCGAGCAAGTTCGACCGCGTCATCAGCTGCCCAACCAAATGAATGCGAACGTGACGCAGGGTTACCGAAGTTACCGTCCTTTGTCAGGTATTGCATCATTTTTTCTGCAACACGTGGATCAACCGGTGTTGTTGCAGAATAATCAAGATAAATAGGTAGCTTCATTACTACTGGCTCCAATTAAATAGTGTTCAATATAAATTTTGCTGCTTAGCTATTAGTCGTAGCCGCTGTCGGTGGTGTGATTTCATTGACCATCTGACGTTCAACCACTTCTTGTACTTCACGACGATTAACTAAATCCGCCAGTGTTATACCACTAAGGAAATCATAAATACGTTGACTTAGATCAGTCCAAAGCTCGTGGGTTAAACAAGGTTGGTCATCCTGGCAGTTTGCCAAACCACCACAGCGTGTTGCGTCCACTTTTTCATCAATCGCGGTGATTACATCTGCCACAGCAATTTCTGATGCCACACGACTAAGGCGGTAACCACCACCTGGACCGCGCGCACTGACAACGAGCTCTTGCTTGCGTAAACGCGAAAACAATTGCTCAAGATACGACAGAGAAATGCCTTGTCGACGTGAAATATCAGCCAGCGTGATTGGACCTTCATCAAAATGGATAGCCAAATCAAGCATAGCAGTAACCGCATAACGGCCTTTTGTTGTTAATCTCATTGCGAATACCTTCTGAAACAAGTAATATTAGCTTGTGCTAATTTTACATACCTGAGTAATTTAGTCAAGTATTAAGTGCAAAACAACTCAACACCCCGTTATAACGTCCTGGTTCAGTATTTCCTTAAATGTTTTCGAGTCAAATAGATGTGATTTAATCAGGTTCTGATTTGCCTTGCCCAGCATCAGCACTTTCTAAATGTTGTTCACTTTCAATGTGTTCCGGCTCGTCTTCCTGACTAATCTTGCAGGGGCCTAGTTCGGGGAGGTTTAAATCAGCGATCTCCATGCCTAAGCTCTTAAGTGCTTTACACATGGTTTCCATCTTATTATCCATGGCATGAATGTGGTCAAGCATCGCATTGACTGCATTAGCCACCGGATCCGGCATGTCGCCATCAGATGTTCCATAAGCATCAAAACCAATTTTCTCAGCAAAAGCCTTACGTTTCTCATGGTCTCCATGCTTTTTAGGCGAGCTACCACGCGTTTTCACTAAATGACCGGGAATACCCACCACTGTTGCTTCCGCTGGTACGTCCTTCACAACAACCGCATTCGAGCCGACACGCGCACCGGTGCCCACTGTGATCGGTCCAAGTACCTTCGCACCCGCACCGACAACCACATTATTGCCCAAGGTTGGGTGACGTTTGCCCTTATTCCAACTCGTTCCGCCTAAGGTGACACCATGATACAGCGTGCAATCATCGCCAATCTCAGCGGTTTCACCAATCACAACGCCCATACCATGATCAATAAAAAATCGTCGACCAATGCAGGCACCCGGATGGATCTCGATACCGGTAAACCAGCGCATAATGCTAGATAACCAGCGTGACAGCCAACGCAAACCTAACTTCCACAACCAATGACTAAACCGGTGTACTAACAAGGCATGAAAACCAGGGTAAGAGGTAATGACATCAAACGCATTTCGCGCCGCGGGATCGCGGTCGAAAATACAATTCAAATCTTCTCTAATTCGGTTAAACATCGTTATTATTCCTCGTTCTAGTTCGCTTATTGTAGACCATTCGGACTCAGAGGTATTCCCTCAAAGATTGCCACGTCAGCACATAAAAACGTGCTTCCTCGCAATGACAAACTAGTAAATTGCAGTCATTGCGAGGAACACAGTGACCCAGCAATCTTTATAATATTCGCATCGATTGCCGCACTAGCACATAAAAACGTGCTTCCTCGCAATGACAACAGAATTATTTACGACCAAACTTTTGCGTTGCGGTCAGTATTCCTCGTAAAATGTTTACTTCGGTCTGTTCTAATCTTGCTCTATTATATAGGCGTTTTAACCGTCGCATCAGCAGACGAGGCTTTGTTGGATCAAGAAAATCAATATCCACCAAGCTTTGCTCTAAATGCTGATGAAATCGTTCCAACTCATCCGAGGTGGCAATATCACTATCATCATCAGCTTGTACCGTGCCCGCCCCTGCCGCTAAATTGACCTCATAACAAAGCACCTGCACTGCTGCGGCAATATTCAAGGAACTAAAGGCTTCATTACAAGGAATATGAACCAATGCATTACAAGCTTCTAGCTCCGCATTAGTAAGCCCCGAATGCTCACGCCCAAAGACAATTGCTACCGGTGACTGACTCGATTCCGTCATCAGCTGTTGTGCCATTTCTCGAGGCTCGACAATCGGCCAAGGTAAACTACGCAAGCGAGCACTGGCACCAAACACCAAGGTACAACCGTCAACCGCTGCTGCTAACGAACCACATACCCGCGCCTGCTGTAAAATATCGTCGGCACCCGATGCTCGTGCCGTGGCATCCGCATGTGGAAATGATGCGGGTTCTACCAGTACCAACTTGCTCAAGCCCATATTTTTCATGGCTCTCGCCGCCGCGCCAATATTACCGGGGTGGCTGGTATTCACCAGCACAATTCGAATATTTTCCTGCATGGCGCGCAGCTTACCGGATCATTGTGTTTAATGCTTGTGGTTTCAATGCGCTATCGCTAAACTTGCGCCACTCGTCAACCTTTGTGGTTTGCACGATATGTTCTTTCTTCAATTTGCGAATACTGGAAACTAGCATGGAACCAATGCTCAATATTGCCGTGCGCGCTGCGCGCGAAGCCGGAAAAGTGATCACTTATCACCTCGATAGAATTGATAGCCTTAAGGTCACATCAAAAGCACGGAATGACTTCGTAAGTGAAGTCGATCGAAAAGCGGAAGAAGTCATCATCCAGACCATTCGCAAAGCCTTCCCTGACCATGCCGTGTTGGCAGAAGAATCAGGGGCATCCGGCAGCAACGAATTCGAATGGATTATTGATCCACTCGATGGCACTACCAATTTCTTGCATGGCTTTCCACAGTTTGCCGTTTCAATTGCAGTAAAACACAAAAATCGACTTAGTCAGGCCGTGGTTTATGATCCCGTAAGTCAGGATCTATACACCGCTTCACGTGGTGGTGGTGCGATGCTGAATGACCGCCGAATTCGAGTCACCAATGCCAAAGGGCTAGAAGGTTCTTTGCTCGGCACAGGGTTTCCATTCAAACAACAACATCATCTCGATATGTATTTGGATACCTTCAAAGCCTTGTTCCCCAACACCAGCGGTATTCGCCGTGCAGGTTCTGCTGCATTGGATCTCGCTTATGTTGCTGCAGGTCGTCTTGATGGTTTTTGGGAACTGGGTTTACAGCCTTGGGATATGGCAGCCGGTGTATTGTTAATACAAGAGGCTGGTGGCATTGTTAGTGATTTTGCAGGTGGTAATGACTTCATGGAAAAAGGCCATATTGTTGCCGGCAATCCAAAAATATTTAAAGCCATTTTATCTGGTATTCGTCCGCATTTAAATGAAGAGTTCCTTAAGCCCTAAACACTTAGAATCGCAACATCGTGTGTTTTAACATCTGTAGATATGACCTGAAGTGTGATCGAGTTCCCATTGTAGTCTCAAGTTTTGAGCTGATCGTCCGACATAGTACCCAGAGACAGACGCAATTTATGGGGCTGATGGCATGGCAAAACAATACAATCTAAAAGAGCTGAGCGATACAAATCATAGCCATGGCGGTAAAGCGCTGGAAATGATTATGCGTGATGTGATTGATGGTATGGAAGATCTCGCCAACATGGCTGGCTATGCCCCTCAACCGGGAAGTTGTTTTGAGATTCTTGAAATTACACCTGAAGAATATGCCCCACTGGATACCACAGATACCCCCAGTGCTGAAATCATCCCAATCAAAAAAATAAGCTTATAGCTGTTCCAAGAGTATTAAGCTCACTTACTTAATCCTGCTGTTCATGTATGATAATTCCTCAACATGGATGAGGGGGAAAGCAGATGAATCTGCTATCAAAACTATTAAAAAAAATGAAAGATATAGGTGCGTCAGATCTCTTCTTAAGTTCTGAGTGCACGCCGACCTTCCGTATTAACGGCAAGCTACAACCGTATAGCGACAGTGAAGCACTTTTACCCAAAGGCGCCACCGATAAAATGTGCCAACTCATCATGGTTGAAAAACA
>CAZIWG010000063.1:0-12476 GCA_964542925.1 uncultured Granulosicoccaceae bacterium
TGGTTTGCATGCCGTAACAAATACCCAGTACTGGCACCCCCATCTCAAATACACAATCATGCGCTCGCGGCGACTCACCTTCGGTGACTGTTTCTGGGCCACCAGAAAGAATGATGCCTTTAGGGTTAAATTCGATGATCACCGATGCTTCAACATCGTAAGGATAGATTTCGCTGTAAACACCTGCTTCACGGACACGACGCGCGATCAGTTGCGTGTACTGTGAACCAAAATCAAGAATCAATATGCGATCAGCGTGAATATTAGACATGGTATAACCTGTTTAGCTAGAAATTAAAAAAGGCGGGGCAAGCCCGCCTTCGCGCAATTAACTTGAACGGTAATTCGGTGCTTCTTTGGTGATGGTCACGTCATGAACATGACTTTCACTCATCCCCGCACTGGTCACCCTTACAAATTCTGGTTTGGTCCGCATTTCATCCATATTGGCACAACCGGTGTACCCCATACTGGCACGAATACCACCGACCATTTGGTGAACAATCGCCAACAACGAGCCTTTATAAGGCACACGCCCTTCAATCCCTTCAGGTACCAACTTGTCTTGGTCTGAGCTTTCTTGGAAGTAACGATCACTCGAGCCTTCTTTCTGCGCCATCGCGCCTAATGAACCCATGCCACGATAAGACTTGTAAGAACGCCCTTGATACAGCTCCACTTCACCCGGCGCTTCTTCCGTACCGGCAAAGATGCCTCCCATCATGATGCTGTAAGCTCCTGCCGCTAAGGCTTTAGCCACATCACCAGAGAAACGGATACCACCATCAGCAATGAGTGGAATACCATCTTTAGCGAGTGCTCTAGCCACATTACTGACTGCGGTAATTTGAGGTACACCAATACCCGTCACAATACGGGTTGTACAAATAGAACCTGGGCCAATACCCACTTTAACGGCATCGGCACCCGCATCACGCAAGGCTTCTGCTGCTGCGGCAGTGGCTATATTGCCACCAATCACCTGTACATCAGGGAAATTCTGTTTCACCCAACGTACTTTATCAATAACACCCTGAGAATGACCATGTGCAGTATCAACAACGATGACATCCACACCGGCTTCAGCCAAGGCCGTGACACGTTCATCTTCAATGGCTGTACCCACCGCCGCACCTACGCGCAAACTTCCCATATTATCCTTACAGGCTAACGGTTTTTCCGTGGCTTTTTGAATATCCTTCACCGTGATTAAACCGCGAAGTTTAAATTTGCCATCAATGACCAAGAGTCTTTCTATACGGTGTTTTTGTAGCAAACTAATAATTTCTTCTTTACCCGCGCCTTCTTGCACTGTCACCAGCTTATCTTTTGGTGTCATCACCTCAGAAACAGGTGCGTCATAACGCGTTTCAAAACGGATATCTCGATTCGTTACAATCCCTACCAAATCGCCCTTATCAATAACCGGTACGCCTGAAATCTTATTTTTTCTTGTTAAATCAAGTAGTTCACCAATCGTCATACTCGGTGGCACGGTAATCGGGTCTTTTATCACGCCACTTTCAAACTTTTTAACCCGATGCACCTCGGCAGCTTGCTGCTCAACGGTTAAATTCTTGTGGATGATCCCCATACCACCTTCTTGAGCCATAGCTATCGCCAGACGGGCTTCTGTGACCGTATCCATGGCAGCTGAGACTAAAGGCATATTCAAGGTAATATCACGTGTCAGGCGCGTTGCGAGGCTAACTTCTTTCGGTAATACCGTAGAGTGTGCAGGCAGGAGCAAAACGTCGTCAAAAGTAAGGGCTTCTTCAATAATCCGCATATGAGGCTTCCATTTGTCGGGCTGACCAAGGTGGCCAGTTAATTAGCGGATAATTATAGAGATTGACGCGGGCGGGGTAAACTAGATAGCCTATGTAAATGGTCAGAACATGTGAGATAGCTGTCGACTCAGGCCAAATATAAGCATATATTTAACCGACAGCATGAATTAAGACATTTATTACAATAACAATGCACTTCCGGAGGAGAACTACCCATGAAGAAAATTGCAATTATCGTCGCAGCCGTTAGTTTAGCCGTATCAGGCGCTACTTTAGCCGCAGGACCAAGCAAAAAAGATGTTGCTTCTGCTATCCAAGCAGCTGTCAAGTCAGTTGAATCAGCTAAGAAAGTAGGTGGCGAATGGCGTGATAGCTACAAATACCTTGGTAAAGCGAAAAAAGCTTATCACAAGGGTAATATGAAAAAAGCGATGAAATTAGCTAAAAAAGTAGAACGCCAAGGTAAAATGGGTAAAGCTCAAGCCTTGGGTGAAGCACATAGTAACGGTATGGCTTCTTACGTTAAGTAAGCTCACTTTAATACCGCTTAGTGAAAGGCCGGCTTTTGCCGGCCTTTTTTAGTTTTATACGATCAGGGTTCTAAGCTAGTCACAAGCACGCTATTATCCCTCTCTATGAATGATTTCGATTTTGAACAACCACAACGCGACATACTCTCCGTTTCCCAATTAGCGAGTGATGTACGTCAAACCCTTGAAGACAATTTTCCACTAAGTTGGGTTGAAGGTGAAATCTCTAATCTCGCCGCACCGGCTTCAGGTCATATTTATTTTTCATTAAAAGATAATAAAGCGCAGGTACGTTGCGCTATGTTTAAAATGCGCAAACGTTTACTGGATTTTGAACCAGAAAATGGTATGCAAGTATTAGTACGCGCCAAAGTTGGTTTATATGAAGCCCGTGGTGATTTCCAACTCATTATTGAACACATGGAAGAAGCCGGTGATGGCGCCATGCGCCGAGAATACGAAGCACTTAAACGTCGCTTACGCAATGAAGGTTTATTTGAATCACAACATAAGCAAAGTGTTCCCAAGCTGCCATCTCAAATTGGCATTGTTACCTCTCCAACAGGTGCAGCCATTCACGATATGCTCACGGTATTAAAACGGCGCTTCCCAAGTATCCCTGTGCTTATTTACCCCGTTCCAGTGCAAGGTGAGGTGGCTGCTAAAAAAATATCCAAGATGATTAAACTGGCGAATAGTCGTGCCGAATGTGATGTACTGATTATTAGTCGTGGTGGTGGTTCACTTGAAGATCTATGGGCATTCAATGATGAACATCTCGCCCATACCATTTTTAATAGTAAAATCCCCATTGTCAGTGCCGTTGGGCATGAAGTTGATTTCACTATCGCTGACTTTGTTGCCGATGCTCGCGCGCCAACCCCTTCTGCTGCTGCTGAGTTGCTTAGCCCAGATCGTAATGAATGGATACAACGATTCACTTCTCTTAATCGTCGCTTAGTCACCAGCATGCAAAATAAACTGGATCAAAATTCACAACGCATGGATTGGTTGACTCAACGCATTACGTCACCACAACAACGTTTGCAACAAGCAAACCTGCGTATCAAGGAACTGCAACAACGCTTAGTCATCGCACAAAAGAGTCATCAACAACACAAAATCAGTCAGTGTCAAATGTTGCATTCAAGATTATTACATCATACGCCTCAACATCGTATTCAGTCTTACCAACAACAACATGAGGCGTTAAAAACCAGATTAAAGCAATCCATGCAAGTGACACTACAACAACACAAGGAACGTTTGTCATTATTAGGTAATACGCTCGATGCCGTCAGCCCGCTGGCGACACTGGGGCGAGGCTATTCGATTGTACGTAATGTGGAGACAGGGGAACTGATTCGTGATGCAGTTGCCATAAAGACAGGAACAAAAATAGAAACACGCTTAGAAAAAGGTCGCTTACTATGTACTGTAGACGAGAGTCTAAAAGATTGATGAAATCAATTCGCTTTTTAAGCCTTCTCCTCGTGCTTGCATTAAGCAACCTTGTCCTTGCTTTGCCCAAGCACAGCCCTATTCCTGGCGGGGTTGCGATTATTCAACTCGACAAATCTGACGATCATACAAGACCCGTTGTTACCTATAATAAACGTCGCGTCATGGTGGTTCGAGATAAAGAAAATTGGGTTGCCGTAGTAGGTATCGGGCTCACTGCCAAAACAGGTCGGCAATCTATTAAGATCAAATCCAGTGGTGAAATCCCTTATACCAAACACTTTACCGTTAAGCCTAAAAAATATAAAACGCAACACTTAAATATCAAGAACAAACGCAAAGTTAATCCGACTGCAAAAGATTTAGAACGCATTTACGCTGATAAAAAAGAAATCATCGGCGCGCTCAAACACTGGAGTGATAATAACGCTATCACTACAGAGTTTATTTTACCCGTAAAAGGCCCTTTCACTAGCCCATTCGGATTGCGTCGGTTTTTTAATAACCAACCACGCAAACCCCACAGCGGTCTTGATATTGCGGCAGCAGAAGGAACCCCCTTAATTGCTCCCGCCGATGGCATCGTTATTGAAACCGGCGATTACTTCTTTAATGGCAATTCCGTGATGATCGATCATGGTCAAGGCTTAGTGACAATGTATTCACACATGAATAGCATTAATGTTAAAACAGGTCAGAAATTAAAACGTGGTGAGAAATTTGGCAGTGTGGGTCAAACTGGTCGCGTTACGGGTGCACATTTACATTGGACCGTTAGCCTAAACAACCAACGCGTTGACCCAAAATTATTTCTTGTCGAAAAGCCCTAAGCATCAACCAACAATAAAGGTGCGGGGCAATCCAGTACTTCTGAAATAGCACGATACAACTCGGCTTCTTTAACCGTTACTTTATCATCAGCCGTTAAACATGCTGCACAGGCTTTGAGTAAATCGCCCTTATCCAGTGGCACCAATGTACTGAGTTTTTCCAATGCCGCTTCTAATTTTATAAAGCTAATCTCATCTTCTGGTACGAGTGAAAGCGACATATCGTCTAAATGCTGCTTGGCTGAATCAAAAGCTTGTGACGACGTTAAATCACCTTGCGTATCGAGCCGTGCCATCACTGATAAGAGTAAATTTATTTCATTTACATGCTGCTGTTTAGATGTATATCTTTTCACCGCTGCTGTTTTTTTCACAAAAACACGCTGAAGATGATGGAACACTAATTTTTTCAATATCCATTCAAACAAACTAATACGACCATCAATCTCAATGAGTCGCTCAACAATACCTTTAAATAATTCATATTGTGGTAAAGATAATTGACGAAGTGATGGTAATGCTAGTTCAATTAATGGTAGGCGCATTTCAGTCGTAAGTTGATCGCGCACCTCAAGTAACTTGGCAACTTGTTGGGGAACACCAGAATCAGCATTATATTCAATGTGTGATAGTTGCCTGCTATAAATATCGGCATCATTATTATCAATCAATAAAGTATAAATCACTGCTCGCGCACCATAGGGCTCACGCACGGCTGTGGCAAAGGCTGCTGGCAAACTATCTAGCAAATTTATTGCCGCATCTAAGTGCGCTTGTTCAGGTTGACCTGTTTTAGATAATTGTTCCGCCCCCGCTAAGACAACCGCAGCAGTTGCCGCAATAGTGCGTTTCTTTTCTTCAAGATCGTCTTTTGATTTTTTGTCAACATCTGCCGCTTTGGACTTGGGTTTGTTCGCAATAAACACCCCGTCCCAAGAAGGTTTAACTCGCTTAATGCGTTCTTCTAGCGGAGGATGCGTAGCAAACAAACCGGAGTAGAAACCACTCATGCCCGCACCAAACAGGCAATGACTTATCTCAGAGGCTTCCGGGTTTTCTATATTCGAACCATATTGACTCGCACCTATGTTTATCAACGCACCTGAGATGCCGTCAGGGTTTCTGGTAAATTGTACGGCAGAAGCATCGGCAAGAAATTCACGTTGGCGACTCACAGCGGCTTTAATCATATTGCCAAAAAATGTTCCGGCATAACCAATAACTAACAACCCAACGCCAAGTCCAGCGAGACCAGCGCCATTCTTACGACTATACATCCCTGAGCGCAACATGTAATAACCGATAATGCCAATCACTAGAATGCCATGCAAAATACCAATCAAACGAATATTGAGTCGCATATCACCATTATGAATATGGCTAAATTCATGTGCAATCACACCCTGTAATTGTTGCCTATCTAAGGTTTCAATAGTACCGCGAGTAACACCAATCACCGCATCACTCGGAGTAAAACCAGCCGCAAAGGCATTAATACCGGCTTCTTCAATTAAATAAACAGGAGGAACAGGTGTACCAGAAGCAATTGCCATTTCTTCAACAACATTCAGCACTTTTTGTTTATCAGGATCTTTGCTGCCATGAGAAAGTAACTGCCCCCCAAGCATTTCAGCTACGGCAATACCACCAGAAGATAGACTACTAATTTTATAAACACTGCCAATAAAAATAACCGACAACACCACGACACTCACCGCAGCAACAATCTGCCAATCAAACGTAATCGCTGAACCTGCTGTATTCTGAGCCTCTGAATCGAGAAAACCAAATGCAAACATTACTAATACATTAGTCATAACAAGCAGGAACACAACAGCCAAAGCAAAAAACAGAATTAACTTGCGCGTACTAGTACGCGCTTGTTGTTGATGTTGGAAAAAATTCATTAGCTATTAATCAGCAAAATATTAGAAGGAAACTTTAGGTGCTTCCTGAATTGCTTCACTGTCTTCAAACTCCAGCAAACTCGCATCTTGCGCATGCCCGAAGGGACCCGCCAGCATATTTTGCGGAAAGGACTGTTTGTAAGTATTATAAGCCATAATTTGATCGTTAAATGATTGTCTTGCAAAGGCGACTTTGTTCTCAGTCGTTGATAACTCTTCACTGAGCTGCATCATGTTTTGATTGGCTTTGATATCTGGGTACGCTTCCATCAACATGCTAAATTTACCCATTGCACCGGTTAGGTTGGCTTCAGCGCCCACTAAATTTTTCATGGCTTCTGCGTTACCCGGATCATTGGCTAAGGCATCTAAACCATCTGAGGCACTGTTACGTGCAGCAATAACCGCCTCTAAAGTTTCGCGTTCATGCTTCATATAACCTTTAGCAGTTTCGATCAAATTTGGAATTAAATCGTAACGACGTTTTAACTGTATTTCTATTTGGGAAAAAGCATTTTCATAGCGGTTTTTAAGTGTGACAAGTTGATTAAAAATGCCAATGAAGTAAAAAACAATAAATGCAATAACAACCAAGGTTACTATCGTGGGGATTTCCATTTCTAACCGCCTTATTCTTAATTAATTGTTATAGATATAGTGTCGATACAACCAATTTCAACCCTGGACAATGAGCTCATTATCAGTCTTCATCATCAGGCGGGACGACTTTCATGATTTCTTCAATTGTTGTCAGTCCCTTAGCTACTTTATTAGCACCGGAAATACGTAATCGTGTCATGCCTTGTTTAACTGCTAACTTTCTGATTTCCATACCGCTGGTTTCTTTACCCACTTGTTTACGTAAGTTTTGATCAAAAATAATGAGTTCATAAATACCCATTCGACCTAAGTAACCGGTATGGCGACATTCCTCACAACCCACCGCTTTATGAAAATTCATTGTCCCTGAAACGGTCCACGGTGAAATTAAGCCTTTCCAGATAGCGTCATCAATCTCTGTTGGCTCTTTGCAATGTGGACATAAGGTCCGCACTAAACGCTGTGCCATCACACCGACCAGCGTGGCATTAATCATGTAAGCAGGAATACCAATTTCACGTAAGCGTGGAATCGCTGCCGAAGCATCATTGGTATGCAATGTTGATAAAACCAAATGCCCTGTTAAGGCTGCCTGAATAGCCATTTCAGCAGTTTCTTTATCACGAATTTCGCCAACCATAATAATGTCTGGATCTTGTCGTAATAAAGTACGAATACCTGCTGCGAAATCAACACCTATATTCGCTTGTACTTGCATTTGATTAAAATCAGGCACCACCATTTCAATCGGATCTTCAACGGTACAAACATTCACTTCCGATTTAGCCAATGATTTTAATGTAGAATAGAGTGTAGTGGTTTTACCGGAACCGGTTGGTCCTGTCACAAGAATAATACCGTGTGGATGCGTGATCATATGCTTCCAATCAGCCACATTCTTTTTACTAAATCCAAGGGCATTGTAATCTTTAACTAACACAGTCGGATCAAAAATACGCATCACCAACTTTTCACCAAACGCAGTTGGCATGGTGGATAAACGTAACTCGATTTCTTCGCCATCCGGTGTTTTACTTTTAATACGCCCATCTTGTGGACGACGTTTTTCAACCACATCCATACGACCCAACACTTTAATACGACTAATCACCACAATCAGTACAGGTGTTGGCATGTCGTAAACATTGTGCATTACACCATCAATACGAAAGCGAATATTACTCATGTCACGACGTGGTTCGAGATGAATATCACTCGCCCGCTGATCGAAGGCATATTGTAGTAACCAATCAACGATATGAACCACTGACTGATCATTGGCATCGAGCCGGCCACTCTTGCCTAACTCAACTAATTGTTCAAAGTTAGTGACACCGGGTATGTCTTCACCTTGATCACTTTTGGCTTTCCGGATCGAGTGACTAACGCTATAAAACTCACCTAGAAATTTTGTAATGTCGGTTGGGTTTGAAACAACACGTTTAATAAATAAACCGGTCACATGACTCAGTTCATTTTCCCAGCTACGAACATGAGGCTCTGCCGTTGCTACGGTTAAACTATTTTCATCAACTTCCACCGGTAATATTTTATAGCGCGTTGCATACGCTGAAGACATTGTTTCAGTGACCAAACCTACATCCACTTTTAACGGATCAATACGAAGATAAGTAAGTGAGGTATTAAAGGCTAACCATTCAGTCAGTGTTTCAAGATCAAGTTTCTTACCTGGTCTGGCGAGATCATCCCATTCCTGCTGTGCAATGATCGTTAGCGGATGAATTTCAATTTTAGAATTTCGAGCTGGTACTAAAAAATTTTCAAGAATGACTTTATCCAATCGCCCTTCTTCCACAAGCTGCTCAATCACTTCGTGCAAACCGAGTTGACGATCTTGATTGACTTCACTGCTCTGAAATTGTCTCATCTATTGATGCTAGCACGGTTTCTTGGAAATATCATGTAGCCTTATGAATTTACTGATAAATCCATCACAATACGATAAGATAAAATCCATGATTGATGCACACCCTAAATCTGGGCATGATTGAGATATGAAACACGCTCAAGATGATATGCAAAAGACTGCCACGCTAGACCAACATTTAGCATTGCTTTCCCGCATGATGCAGGAATTTACGAGTTCCCTGGATCTTGAAGAAACCTTAAACAACGCCATTAAACAAATGATGGAAACCATGCATGCTGAGGCGGCTTCCATCTTTTTATTAGAAAATAATGATACAGAACTTGTTTGTCGTACTTGTGCTGGACCTATCCAATTAACCGGACTCCGACTTCCCGCAAACCACGGCATCATTGGTAATACCGTTAAACATAATACGGTGCAAATGGTGTTAGATGTCAGTACCGATCCTGATTTCACTGCTCAAGTTGATGAACAAACGGGGTTTACAACCCGCTCTATTCTGTGTGCGCCGTTAACTGTTAAAGACAAAAAGTTAGGCGCTATCGAGCTTATTAATAAAAAAACGGACAACGGCTTATTTGTTGAAGATGATCAACATATTCTCACGGCACTTGCCTCGTCTGCCGCATTAGCTATTCATAATGCCGCCATGGCATCGGCGTTAATAGAGCAAGAACGTATCCAGCACGAATTAGAACTTGCTCGTGAAATTCAGGCGAACCTATTACCTTCCGCACAAACAGGTGATTTCCCTGTACACGGTTATAACTTGCCTATGCGTGAAGTATCCGGTGACTTTTATGATTTTTTCACCTTGGCAGACGGCCGTATTGTCTTTAACCTTGCCGATGTTTCCGGTAAAGGCATGAATGCCTCACTACTCATGGCAAAAACCAGTAGCCTATTTCATTGTCTCGGTAAAACCCAAACCTCACCCGGGAAACTCATGAATATAATTAACAATGAGGTGCATGAAAACAGTACCCGTGGCATGTTTGTGACTATGGTTGGTGGTATCTTTGATCCTGCCAGTGGTGACATCATTCTCGCCAATGCAGGGCATCAACCGCCGATGCTGCAACATGCCGATGGCCATTTTGAAGAAATTTTGGGGCAATCGCCACCATTAGGCATCATGCCAAACATCGAATTTCCTGAAACGCGTATACAGCTTGCCGATGGCACTCTCTATATATATACAGATGGCGTTACCGAATCACAGCAAAATGGCAAGATGCTCGGTGAAGCGGGCTTTCAAGCCATGATCAACGCTCACCGTGATAAACCCGTTGTAGCGCGTATTGAAGCCATGTTTGAGAGCCTACAACGTGAAGGACGAGAACTGCATGATGATGTCACTGTTTTAGTGATAGAAAATAAGCCTAAACGCCCTGCTTTAACCTTATGCGTACCTGCTAAAGCCAATTATATCAAAAAGTTACGAGATCATGCTCGAGAAATCGCTCTAGCAGCGGGAAGCCCGAAAGAACAAGCTGACAGTATTGTGCTCGCCATCAGTGAGGCAACTAGTAATATCATCAAACATGCCTATAAGGGAAATGAGGGTGATATTGAGCTCAGTATTCATGTTGATGAATCGATCAAACCTGAACAATTAGTGATTATCCTGCGAGATTACGCTGAAACGATTGATATCAATGAAATTCGCTCTCGCACATTGGATGATGTACGTCCAGGCGGTCTAGGAGTACACTTTATGAAACAGCTTATGGATAATCTAGTCTATACTGTACCTGAAGACGGTCGCGGAAACCGTCTCGAAATGAGAATAACAATTAATGAATAATGATAGCGACATTCCTGTGAAATTTGAAATTGATGATGAACAAGGGTATCTAATCGTCCGCTTCGAAGGCGAGATTGATCTCTACGGTACCCCTCATGCGCGTGAAGTCATACTTAACTGCATTAAAGCCGAGCGAAACACAGTCATTGACCTTTCCGCTGTTAGTTATATTGATAGCTCAGGTGTCGCCAGTTTAGTCGAAGGTTACCAACTTGCTAAAAATAACAATCTGGAATTTGGACTTGTTAATATCAGTGATGCCGTACTTAGCGTATTGCAACTTGCCCACCTCGATAAAGTTTTTACTATTCACGCCTCGCTCGATGAACGAATACAGGCCTCTTGATTGAAAAAATAGTGTTAAGAACTTTTACCGAAAAGCTAGGCAAAACCACCCTACGCGGCGTCGAAGAATTAGGTTACTCGCTCGCCTTACTTGTTGAATCTTTCTATTGGCTTTTCTTTGGCTTTAAGCGTCACCAAGCCGTTAAACTCCCTTCTATTTTTACACAAATGATGCACATCGGTATTCAAGCCTTACCCATTGTTGCCATCCTTGCCTTTGCTATCGGTATGATGCTCGCCATTCAAGGTATTGCCACGCTGAAAACCTTTGGTGCCGAGTCGCAAGTAGTTCTCGGTATTGCCTTATCAGTGACGCGTGAATTTTCACCCTTGATTATAGGTATTTTAGTCGCCGGTCGATCTGGCTCAGCACTTGCTGCGCGCATCGGCACCATGCAAATCGCGCAGGAAATTGATGCACTGCGTGTCATTGGTGTTAGCCCTGTTCGCTACCTTGTTACCCCCGCCATGATCGCTATGTTAATCATGTTACCGTCACTGACTTTCTTTGCCGACTTAATCGCCTTACTTGGCGGTGGTGTTTATAGCTCACTGGAATTAGGCATGAGCCTGCAAGCGTACGCCGATAGAACTATTGAAGTCCTCAAGGTCGATGACATCACCCAAGGTTTATATAAAAGTTTAGTCTTCGCCGTAATTATTACACTTGTGAGTTTTGTAAACGGTTTCTCTGTTACTGCGGGTGCCGAAGGTGTTGGCAAAGCCACTACGCGCTCCGTGGTGCTATCCATTACCTACATCATTATCGCCGATATGGTGTTCACCTTTTTCTTAACCCACTAATTATGACCACCAGCACAGACACTCAAGCGCAAGCAGCCATCGAGGTAGAAGATCTTGTTACTCACTATGGCACCACTCGCATCCTCGATCATGTAGACATGCAAGTGCAAACCGGTGAAATTATGGTCATCATGGGTGGCAGTGGCTCAGGTAAAAGCACCCTACTCCGTTATATGCTTGGTTTACACCAAGCCACCAGTGGCAGTATTAAATTACTCGGTCACGACATTACAACAATCACCGCACAAGAAATGGATGAGTTGCGTAAAAACATGGGGGTATCCTTTCAAGGTGGCGCATTATTTAACTCCATGACCGTTGGCGAAAATGTTTGCTTACCATTACATGAACACACCCACCTTGATGAGAATACCATCCAGATTATGGGGCGTATGAAATTATCTGTGGTTAATTTAGGTGGCTTTGATGAACTAATGCCAGCGCAGCTTTCTGGCGGCATGGTCAAGCGTGCCGCATTAGCCCGTGCCATTGTCATGGATCCAAAGTTGCT
>CAZIWG010000064.1:0-12472 GCA_964542925.1 uncultured Granulosicoccaceae bacterium
CGACAGCGCCACGACAACACCCAATGATTGTTCTGCACCAAAATCAACTAAGGTGTTATAGCCTTGCAAACCCAGCACCATGCCAACAAATAAACCAGACACAACAATAATCAGTAGCGACAAAACACCGACTGACAACATTTGTTGTACCAGTAAACCAAATCTCACGATAACCGATGGCACACCCATCAGAACATGAAACAAGAATATATGCGCACGTCCCAAGCGTTCAAAACCACCTAATCCCCATCGACCCAGGCTACGAATGGCATCTATCATCAACCTACCCTACTTTGATCATTGCCCGCGAGTAAATCATCCGCATATTGCGGCCCTGGATAATGGAATGGCACAGGGCCATCGGGTAATCCTTGCATGAATTGTTTCACCCAATCAGAATCTGTTTCAGCCAATTGTTGTGGTGTACCATGCCCGACAACTTTGCCTTCAGATAAGACATAAATATCATCCGCAATCGTAGCGGTTTCTTGTACGTCATGCGAAACGACAATACTAGTTAAACCTAAGGCATCATTTAATAAGCGAATTAACTGCACAATCACACCCATTGAAATGGGATCCTGACCAGTAAACGGTTCATCATAAAGAATCATCATCGGGTCCAGTGCAATCGCACGTGCCAGTGCGACACGTCGCGCCATACCGCCCGATAATTCACTGGGCATCAAATTTCGCGCATTACGCAAACCCACTGATTCGAGTTTCATTAACACCATATCGCGTATCATAGCTGGCGGCATTCTGGTGTGTTCACGAATAGGAAACGCGACATTATCAAACACGTTAATATCTGTGAGCAATGCACCACTTTGAAACAACATACCAATGCGCTTACGTAATTCGTAAAGTTTTGAGAGTTTTAGCTTCTGCACTTCAAGACCATTAACCTGAATACTGCCTTGGTCCGGCTTTAACTGACCACCAATCAATTTCAGTAAGGTTGTTTTGCCCGTACCACTCGGTCCCATAATAGCAGTGACTTTACCTCGATAAATATCGAGATTCACGCCATTAAAAATTTTACGGTTACCACGCGAAAAATGCAGATCTCTTATCCGCACTAACACATCATTTGAATCAGACTGGCTACTCATAGTGACTAATTAAATTGTCCGTATTTTTTTGTTATTGCTAAGTCCATAATATCTAGAGCGAAGTATAAAGGCTTAACCCTTAACTTGCATAGCCCTCTCATTACGCACCCATTAACTCCGCCATCATTTTTGTATTTTGCATGGCTTCCATATCGGGTGTCGCATCGATAAAAATTAAATCTAAGCGCGTTTCAGCATCTGCCAATGCCTTTTCTAACTGCTCACGCATCATCGCGAGATCATCTATCTTAGTGCTTTCCATTAAGACTAACTCAAGCTTTTTCCCTTGCGGGAAAGCCACCAATCGCTGAAAAGCATCATCACCACCCTCTGAGATATTTGCTAACAAGCTGATATTGAAACGGCTCACCTCATCAACCCAGCTTTCTGGATTAGGTTCAGTGCAAACTAACCCTGTTACGCTGTCTTTAATCTCTGCCAGATGTACTGGTAGACTTTGTTGTTGGGCGGGAAGTTCCAAATATAAATGGAAATCATCGCCCGTATCCTCTAACTCTTCAGTCAAATCCTCTACCGACTCACCCCACAGCGACCAAGGCACCAATAAGCTATTAAATTCATTAGCATAAAAGCCAAGTCGCCAATCATCCGGGATGTCTTCAGGGTAAAAACTTTCCATCCACCGTTCATGTAACCAGCCCCGCGCACCGACTTCTACATCTGCTAAATACTGCTCTGATGCCTGACTATTCACTTCTACCACCTAAATCTTTTGACAGTTTGAGCTGGACTATCCATTATTCAGACTCATCAAGCAAATAAGCTGTCGCGGAATCACTATGAGCAACGTTATTCCTTTCCGTAAACCCTCATTAAAAGAAAAACACCGTGGCAACACGCTATGCCGTAACGATTTACACAAATGGGTTATCGTCACCGAACGAAAATTTGACGTCAAACAGGGCCAACTCATCACCGAATTTAAATGTAGCCGCTGCGGCAAAACACGCACTAAAACCATTTAGGCACTAAAGCTATCACAGACAACGTCGATATACTGTAAGACGAACGCGATGCATTTTGTCGGTTATATACTACACTACAAAAAAGATTCGTCGGAAAGGTCTTTTCTATGCTAAGAGCTTGATTTGACGAACTGAAAGTGACATTATCCTGAACACATTGGGGGAAAATGGATTTTACGTTCGACTAACTTGTTGTGTAATTACAACAACAAATAGTTTCAATGGACTAATCCTTAACTTGTTTAAGGCTCAAGCGGTAATAACAAACAATGAATATATTTGCTAAAAAATACGCATTACTAATCACACTACTTCTCAGTTTTTCTTTACTCGGTGGTTGTGCCACGATTGAAGGCGAAGCGGATCCCGATGATCCTTTAGAATCATTTAACCGTGCCATGTACAGTTTTAATGACACCCTGGATCGTGCAGTTCTAAAACCTGTTGCTCAAGGCTATAACGCGGTTTTACCTTCCCCTGTTAATAAAAGTGTGAGCAATTTTTTTAGCAATATTGATGACATCGTCGTCTTATTTAACGATATCTTGCAGCTCAAATTTGAGCAAACACTGTCTGATACTGCACGTATTTTATTCAACACAAGCTTCGGTTTACTAGGTATCTTTGACGTTGCTAGCAGTATGGATTTACCCAAGCATAATGAAGACTTTGGGCAAACATTAGGCTATTGGGGTGTCGATACCGGTGCTTACGTCGTCTTACCTTTCTTTGGTCCAAGTAACGTGCGCGATACGGTCGGTCTCATCGGTGATGCTTACGTGAACCCACTTTATGACGTCGAACCAAACGGTGATCGGGTTGCCCTAGTCGTTGTCGATCTCATCGATACACGTGCAGGCTTACTCAGTGCCAGCAAAATTCTTGAAGAGGCTGCACTAGACCCATACTTGTTTGTACGTGATGCCTACTTACAACGTCGACAAAGCCTTGTTTATGACGGTAACCCGCCAAAAATAAAATTTGACGAATAATCCCAAAGCCCCGTTTTAATAACGGGGCTTTTTTTAGATATCATTCCCACCAAGATTAAAGTTATGCTTGGACTATGTCGCAAGATCATCGACAATAATGCCGCTTCATTAACCATTAGAAGATTTGTAAACCTATGTTACTCAATATTATTGCCGTACTGGCTGGCTTCGGCTTACTCATCTGGGGCGCAGATCGCTTTGTTGCCGGTGCTTCCGCCACTGCCAGTAACCTAGGTGTTCCACCCCTTATTATTGGCTTAACCATTGTCGGGTTTGGCACCTCTGCCCCCGAAATGCTGGTTTCCGGGCTTGCTGCTTGGTACGGAAATCCAGGTATTTCAGTCGGTAACGCCATTGGCTCCAATATTACTAATATTGGGCTAGTACTGGGTATCACGGCGCTTGTCGTGCCTGTCAGTGTTCACTCTGATATCCTACGCCGAGAATTTCCATTATTACTCTTATTCATGGTCTTAGCGTTATGGCTGATATCGGACAATTATCTAAGCTTCACCGATGGCGTGATACTCATCATTGGTATGTTCGCAATGATTGCGTGGGTTGTAATGATCGGTCTGCGCAGCCGCAACACCGACCCCTTAAAAGAAGAATATGAAGAAGAACTGGCAGGCAATGAAACCATGTCGAGTGGCAAAGCCACATTTTGGTTAATTATTGGTATTTTGGTATTACTTGCCGGTTCACGTGGCGTAGTATGGGGCGCGAGCAATATCGCCGTATCCATGGGCATCAGTGATTTAGTCATCGGCCTCACGGTGATCGCGATTGGGACTAGCCTGCCCGAATTAGCCGCTTCCATTACCTGCGTGCTGAAAGGCGAACATGACATAGCCGTTGGTAACGTCGTCGGTTCCAACATGTTTAATCTACTCGGTGTGCTTGGACTACCCGGTCTTATTCATCCCTTCCAAATACCTGCTGAAGCCCTCAGCCGTGACTTTGGTGTCATGGTCATATTAACCATTGTGCTATTTATCATGTCATTTGGCTTAAAAGGCAACAAGGGACGCATTAATCGACTAGAAGGGGGAGCATTACTCGCTGCTTGGTGTGGCTATATGGGCTGGATTTATGTCACCAGTGTCTAAAGTGCTATACTCAACTTTTAGAATAATAACTAATATTATCAGCAGCCAAACACCACATGAATGACGAAACCCTACGCAAAATGGGCTTAGCGGTAATTGAAGCCGAAGCTCGCGCCGTCCAATCACTCGGCGAACGCCTTAATGATGACTTCAATAAAGCCTGTCATGCCATGCTCGACTGCCAAGGACGCATTATCGTCATCGGCATGGGCAAATCTGGGCACATTGGTGGCAAGATCGCATCCACCTTAGCCAGTACCGGTAGCCCCGCTTTCTTTGTGCATCCGGGTGAAGCCGCTCATGGTGACTTTGGCATGATTACTGCGGATGATGTGATTATCGCTGTCTCTAATTCTGGTGAAACAGACGAAATTATTACCCTGTTGCCACTGATTAAACGCCTTGGTGTGCCGTTGATTGCGTTGTGTGGAAAACAGCGTTCATCTCTCGGTGAAGCCGCCACTTGTTACCTCGATATCAGTGTTGACGAAGAAGCCTGCCCACTCAATCTTGCCCCCACTTCAAGCACCACCGTCACCTTAGTAATGGGGGATGCCTTAGCTATTGCCTTGCTCGAAGCTCGCGGTTTTGATGAGCGTGATTTTGCCCGCTCTCACCCTGCTGGGCGTTTAGGTCGCCGTTTATTACTGCATATTAGCGATGTCATGCATACCGGCGACAATATGCCTGTGGTCAAAAACAATGTTAGCCTCAGTGGAGCCTTACTCGAAATGAGTCGCAAAGGCCTCGGCATGACAGCTATTGTTGATGCCGATAAAAAACTCTGTGGTGTTTATACGGATGGCGACTTACGCCGCACTCTCGACAGCGGCGCTGATATTCATAACACCGTCATTGCAGACTGCATGAGCACTAAATTTACTTGCATTCAAAGTGAACAACTTGCCGAAGAAGCACTCTTAACAATGCAGGAAAAAAAGATAAACGGCTTGTTAGTGACCGATGATGACAACACCTTGATTGGTGTCCTCAATATGCATGACTTATTACGCGCTGGCGTCGTCTAAAAAGGAAATTGACATGAAAGATATTTTAGAGCGTGCCGCACAAATCAAACTGGTTATCTTTGATGTCGATGGCGTGCTCACCGATGGCAGCTTGTTCTTAGGTGACGATGGTCTTGAATACAAAGCCTTCAATTCACGCGATGGTCACGGCATGAAAATGTTGCAACAATCGGGTGTCACTGTCGCGATTATTACGGGTCGCACATCAAAGGTCGTTGAATACCGCATGCAAAGCCTAGGTGTCGAACATGTCTACCAAGGTCAGCTTGATAAACGCCAAGCTTTTGCTGAACTACTTAAAAAATTAAACGTCGATGCCAACGAAGTCGCCTATGTCGGTGATGATGTGGTTGACCTCCCCGTTATGTCTAAAGTGGGGCTGGCGATTGCCGTACAAGATGCCCATTCCATGGTACTAAAACACGCACATTGGCAAACACCCAGTTGTGGTGGTCGTGGCGCTGGTCGAGATGTGTGTGAAATGTTGATGGAAGCACGTGGCGTGTTACAGGAAAAATTGGATAGTTATTTGCAATGAATCTACGCATCGTCGGGATTATTGCCTTGTTGCTTGGCTTCTCAGGTTTGGCTATCTGGCTACAGCAAAACAGTGATAACGAAATTGAAACCGCTGACACGCAAAAAATCAAAAAGAAACATACACCTGATTATTTCATGGAAAATTTCACCATTACCAGCATGAATGAAAAAGGTGAGCCTCGCTCAACCCTTACCTCCACTAAAATGCTTCATTATCCCGATGATGACAGCACTGAATTAGACAAACCCTTTATGACCATGAATAGTGAAACCGGCAAACCGTGGAAAATCAAAGCAGATCGAGGCTGGATCGCTGCCAATAACGAGCTTATTTTACTGAGTGGTAATGTCCGTATCGATCGCCTAAGTGGCCCGAATAATCGCCCCGTTAAACTATTTACTGAAAAACTCCGTATCCACCCAGAATTGGATTTCGCGGAAACCGATCGCCCTGTTACCATGATCAGTAACAAACGACGAACCACTGCCGTTGGCATGCGTGCTTATGTGCGAAAAGGCAAACTACAACTATTGGAAGATGTGCGTGTTAGTTATGAAAAATAATTCACTCCTGTTTAGCTTACTCCTCGCTTTAACTTTAGCATTACCCATGCCGGTTAGCGCATTAAGTACTGATAGTGATCAGCCTATGAATATCGAAGCTGACCGTGTTGATATTGATGATGAAAAAGGCACCAATACATTCAAAGGCAATGTCGTTATCACGCGAGGCAGTATTCGTATCAGCGGTGACAAAGTCGTGGTCTATCGTGATAAAGAAAAGAATCTTGATAAGGTTCATTCAGTTGGCAAACCTGCTCATTTTCAACAAACACCTGACAACAAAAATGTTCCCGTGATCGCTGAGGCAGAAGAACTTTTCTACGATTCTGTCAAAGAAATTTTAATCATGCGACGAAATGGCAAAATTACTCAAGGTGGTGACACGTTTACCGGCGACCATATTATCTACGATTCAAAGCGTAATAAAATCACCGCTAAAAATACCCGCTCAACAACGAACACTGGCACTAACAAAGGACGCGTGCATATTACGATTCAACCCAAGAAAAAATCGTCTAAAAAATGACCACCCTGCGTGCTGAAAATTTAACCAAGCAGTACCGTTCACGCACTGTCGTCAACGATGCCTCCTTGCATATTAATAGCGGCGAAGTCGTCGGCTTACTTGGACCTAACGGTGCGGGGAAAACCACTTGTTTCTATATGATTGTGGGTCTCATTCAAGCCGACAGTGGTAATGTTGTTCTGGGTGATAAAACCATTAGTCGCCTACCCATGCATGAACGAGCAACAAAGGGTATTGGCTACTTACCACAAGAAGCGTCTATATTCCGCAAACTCAGTGTTGAAGATAATATCCGTGCAATTCTACAAACTTTATCAGGTATTTCTAAAGAACAAATTGAAATAGAAACCGAAGAATTACTTCAGGAATTACATATCACCCATATCCGTCATAACATCGGTATGAGTCTCTCTGGTGGTGAACGCCGTCGTGTTGAAATTGCCCGCGCACTCGCAACGCGCCCCCATTTTATTTTACTTGATGAACCTTTTGCCGGCGTTGACCCTCTTTCCGTGGTCGATATTAATTCCATTATCAAGCACTTGCGTGAAATTGGTATCGGCGTGCTGATTACTGATCATAATGTCAGCGAAACCCTCAAAGTCTGTGAACGCGCTTACATTATGAATGAAGGTTCTATTATTGCCGAAGGTAAACCCAAAGATCTGCTACAAAACCAGCAAGTCAAAGATGTCTATCTTGGCCATCATTTTACCCTTTGACACACATTAAACCTGTACTGGCACAAATTTTGCGCTAGAATATAAGTAACACTTATTGTTAGTTTCTAGAGAAAGATTTAGTCATTCATGAAACAGTCAATCCAGCTAAAGCTGGGCCAGAGTTTAACCATGACACCGCAGCTGCAACAGGCTATACGCTTGTTACAGTTATCGTCATTAGAACTCAGTAGCGAAATACAAGATGCACTAGAATGTAATCCGATGCTCGAAGTCACCGAGCCCGATGAGCCCGATGTCAACGCATCGCCTGATAACTCACCTATCAAAGAAAAAGCCAGCGCCTCAGAAGACATTGCCGCCGCCGATACCGATAAGGCGATGGCTCAATCTGAAATGCCTGACGAGCTACCTGTCGATACCGCATGGGAAGATATTTATGAGCCCCCTGCCTATCAATCACTCAATGGTAATGCCTCGGGTGGTGGCTCATTCAATGACCGTGAAATGGATATCAGCAGCAGCGATTCTGAAAGCCTACATGAACACTTATCGTGGCAAATGAGCTTAACGCCTTTCAGTGATACCGACATACAGATTGCCATCGCCATCATTGACGCGATCACCGAAGATGGCTATTTCACCATCGCCATCAGCGAAATACATGAAAGTCTGGTTACCGATATTCCTGAATTAGAACACGATGAAATTGAAGCGGTATTGCGTCAAATTCAGAATTTTGATCCACCCGGTGTCGCCGCATGTGATATTCAAGATTGCCTATATTTGCAATTAAGCCAATTGGGATCAGACACCGATTCAAAAGAATTAGCCATGACCTTGGTAAGTCAACATCTTGATCTACTCGCAGGGCATGACTTTAATCAACTAATGCGAAAAATGAAGCTAGCTGAACCTGAATTGCAAGAGGTCATTGACTTAATACGCTCACTTAACCCTCGACCTGGTAGCCAAATTTCCAGCCAAAAGGCGGAATATATTGTCCCCGACGTGTTTGTTCGTAAAGTAAAAGGTGTTTGGAAAGTTGAACTTAACCCTGATGTCGCGCCAAAACTGAATATCAATAGTACCTACGCAAATTTAATTCGCCGCGCAGACAACAGTAAAGATAATAATTATCTTAAAGATAATTTACAGGAAGCACGCTGGTTAATAAAAAGTTTACAAAGCCGCAATGAAACCTTGCTTAAAGTCGCCACCTGTATCGTTGAACGCCAACGCGGTTTTCTTGAACACGGTGAAGAAGCCATGAAAGCCCTCGTGCTACACGATGTGGCCGAGACCGTTGAAATGCATGAATCAACCATCTCTCGCGTCACCACACGTAAATATTTACACACCCCCCGTGGGATTTTTGAACTAAAGTATTTTTTCTCTAGCCACGTAAGCACAGCAAGTGGTGGAGAATGTTCCTCAACAGCTATCCGCGCACTGATTAAAAAGCTGATTGCAGCTGAGGAAGAAAAAAAGCCACTAAGTGACAATAAGATCACATCAATACTGGCGCAACAAGGTATCAATGTTGCCCGCCGTACTGTTGCAAAGTACCGTGAGGCCATGTCGATACCACCTTCTAACGAGCGCAAGCGCCTAATGTAGGCCAGCCTAAATCAGGAGAGTTTTATGAATATAAATATTACCGGACATCACATCGATATTACTGACTCAATGCGTAACTACGTTGGTACTAAGTTCGAGCGTCTAAAAAGACACTTCGACAATGTAACTGATGTACATGTTATTTTGACCGTTGAAAAACTACGCCAAAAAGCGGAAGCAACCATCCATATTAAAGGTCATAACGTCTTTGCTGATGCCGTTAATGAAGACATGTATGCGGCAATTGATAGCCTTACTGATAAGCTAGACCGTCAAATTAAAAAGCATAAAGAAAAAGACTCTAACCATCATCGTGCAACGGGTGGCCTAAAGAACCAACCGTTACAAGTTGAAGAATAAATACTTTAGGAACAAATACGTTTTATGAATATTGCAGATATCCTCTCGCTTAACTGTATCGGGAGTTCGATCAGTGTTTCCAGCAAAAAACGGGTACTGGAAAAATTAGCAGGGCTTATTACCACCCAAAATCCAGATCTAAGCGAAGATGAAATTTTTGACAGTCTGATCTCTCGTGAGCGACTTGGCAGCACTGGTATTGGTCATGGTGTTGCCATTCCTCACGGGCGGGTGAAAACCGGTGGGAAGTCTATTGGCTGCTTCATGCAGCTTGAAAACACCGTTGACTTTGACGCTATCGACGGCAAGCCCGTTGACCTTGTTTTTGGCTTACTGGTTCCCGAAGATTCAACCGATGAACACCTACAAATACTGTCAACATTGGCTAGCCTATTTAGTAATGAAGCAATCTGTGACAAACTCAGGCAAGCAGCTTCAGCTGAAGAAATACATACACTGATTACTAACTGGCAAGCAACAACTGACTGATTATGATTACATCCATTTCCGTCAAGGATTTGTTCGATACGCATCGAGATAAATTAACGCTCGAGCACATCGCGGGCGGTGATGGTCAAGATCGTTTCATTCGGTTTGAAAAGACCCAGCTTGCGGTTGAAGGTGTGCCCGATATTTCCTTTGTCGGACACATGAACTTTATTCATCCGCACCGCATCCAAGTCATTGGTTATCGAGAAACCGAATACCTCGACAATCTCAATGAATCAGAACGCAACAATGCCCTGCAAGGGCTTTATGATGGCAATCCTTTATGCATTATTGTAGCTAATAGCATTCAAGCTTCTGACGAAATGTTATCACTATCCAATCACAGTGGTATCCCACTATTTGCTTCGTTACAAAACAGTCAATTTATTGTTAATCATTTGCAATATTATTTGTCTCACACACTGGCAAACAGAATAACCTTGCATGGCGTTTTTCTTGAAGTAAATGGTATTGGGGTTTTGCTTACCGGTGATAGTGGGGTTGGTAAAAGTGAACTAGCTCTCGAACTTATTACCCGAGGGCACCGACTGATTGCCGATGATGCACCCGAATTTTCACGCGTTGCACCCGACACCTTAAGTGGCGAATGCCCGGACCAACTCAAGGATTTTCTTGAAGTCCGTGGACTTGGTATTCTTAATATTCGAGCCATGTTTGGTGACAACACAATTAAAAACAATAAATACCTGCGGCTCATTATGAATTTAGAAGAAATGAGTGAAACGCAGCTACAACAAATTGACCGCCTGCGTGGTAGCCACCAATTAAAAAACATTCTGGGTGTCGATGTTGAGCAAATTACAATTCCAGTTGCGCCTGGTCGAAACCTTGCCGTACTGGTAGAAATTGCTGTACGTAATCATATTCTTTCTTACAAAGGATACAATGCAGCTGAAAGCTTTATTCAGCGCCAACAAGAATTTATAACAAAAAATAACCCTAATATTACATAAAGCTCAGGAACAGAATTTAATCATGACTGTTAGTTTACTCGTTATCACTCACGATACGATTGGTCAGTCTCTTGTGGAGACCGCTAATTCTATGCTGGGTGTCACACCGTTACATATTGATGTACTGGGTGTCAGTAAAACCACTAACCCTGACGATGCCTGCCAACAAGCCGAACAGCTAATTAAAGATAATACCAGCACATTAGTGCTTACCGACATGTACGGTTCAACACCCAGCAATATTGCATGTCACCTGCGTGACCAAAAAAATGTACGCATCGTTAGCGGCCTAAACTTACCCATGCTGGTGCGGGTGCTAAATTATCCTCGGCTGGAATTAGATCAGCTCGTCAACAAAGCCTTAACCGGCGGGCAAGATGGTGTACTCACCTGCAACAAGGACTCTGCGCATGGCTGATACGGATGTCACCATTGTCAATAAACTGGGCTTGCATGCACGCGCTGCCGCTAAATTTGTGACCCTCGCTTCATCCTTTGCGAGTGAAATAGAGTTATCTAATCAAGGCCGTAAAGTAAACGGAAAAAGTATTATGGGTGTGATGATGCTCGCAGCGGCAAAAGGCACACAAATTACTTTGCATGTGAATGGCAACGATGAGACTGACGCGATGGCTCAATTACATGACTTAATAAAAAACCGCTTCGGCGAAAATGAATAAGGATAGGCGATGAGCTTAGTGCTTTCAGGTACAGGCGTTTCACGTGGCGTTGCTCTTGGCAAAGCGCACATATTACGCCGTGGCCAAATTGAAATACCTGAATATGTTGTACCCATAAAATATGTCAAAGATGAAATTAATCGCCTGAAAAAAGCACTGGTTACCGCTGCTGCACAATTAAAAGCTATTCGTAAACATATTCCTGAAAACACTCCTGCGGATATCGGTTCCTTTATTGATGCGCACTTACTCATGATTAAAGATTCCATGTTGAGTGATGAACCCATCAACATGATCACGCAACAACAATGCAATGCGGAATGGGCGCTTAAACAACAACGCGATATGTTAGTACAGGTATTTGACGCGATGGATGATCCTTACCTGCGAACCCGTAAAGATGATATCGATCACGTGGTCAATCGCATCTTGGGTTTGTTGCTGGACGAGTCCGCACACGCCAGTGATGTCGATAGCCGATTGAAAGGCGCCATTTTAATTGCCGATGATCTCAGCCCCGCCGATACCGTACTAATGCAGCATTTTGGTATTGCCGGTTTTGTCACTGAATTTGGCGGCCCCACCTCACATACTTCCATCCTTGCAAGAGGCTTAGGCGTTCCTGCGATTGTCGGTTTACACAATGCCCGCAGTTTCATTAATGAGAATGATGACATCATTATTGATGGTCGCGCTGGCATCATGCTGGCTGATGCAGGCGAAAAAACCAATAAATATTATCGTCGTCGTCAACGTCAAGAAAAGAAACGCATTAATGAACTAAAAGAATTAAAAGGCAAACCGGCAAT
>CAZIWG010000065.1:0-12246 GCA_964542925.1 uncultured Granulosicoccaceae bacterium
GGCGGAAGGCATCACCCCTGAACAGCTGATTGAGCGGATCCGTGGCGAACGTTTAGCTGATTTTGGTGGTTTTAATGTCGAATTCGATAATTATCACTCCACTCACTCTAATGAGAACCGTGAATTAGCCACCGGTATGTACACCGCTCTGAAAGCAGCTGACAAAATCACCACCCGTACCATCGAGCAATTATTTGATCCCGATAAGGGCATCTTTCTCGCCGATCGTTTCATCAAGGGTGAATGCCCCAAGTGTCATGCGCAAGATCAATACGGTGATGCCTGTGAATCGTGTGGTGCTACCTATGCACCCACTGAACTACTGAATCCTTATTCCGCCATTTCAGGTGCTACACCGGTTTTAAAAGAATCTGAACATTACTTCTTCAAACTCAGTGAGTGCGAAGAATTTCTCACTGAATGGATGGCGGGCGATCTAAACCAACATGGTCATAAATCGCTACCAATTGAATCACTCAACAAATTACAAGAATGGTTTGAAACTGGTTTGATGGATTGGGATATTTCCCGTGATGCGCCTTACTTTGGTTTTGAGATCCCTGATGCTCCAGGTAAATATTTCTACGTCTGGTTAGATGCACCAGTCGGTTACATGTCCAGCTTCAAGCATCTTTGTGATCGTACCGATGGTCTCGAATTTAATGATTTCTGGGCACCGGATAGTAAAGCCGAACTTTATCATTTTATTGGTAAAGATATTCTTAACTTCCATGCGCTATTCTGGCCTGCAACCTTACACTACGCTGGTTACCGCACACCGGATCAAATTTGTGTGCATGGTTTCCTGACAGTGAACGGACAAAAAATGTCCAAGTCACGTGGCACCTTCATTACCGCCAGCAGCTATTTAAAACATTTGAATCCAGAATACTTACGCTATTACTTTGCCGCCAAACTCAACGACAAAATTGAGGACATTGATCTTAACCTTGAAGATTACGTGGCACGCGTTAACAGTAACGTGGTCGGCAAGTTCGTCAACATCGCTAGTCGTACTGCTGGATTTATTGCCAAACGTTTTGACGGCAAACTTGCCGCCAGCATGGATGATGCGGGGCTGGCACTGAATAAAAAATGCCAAGCCGCCAGCGACGACATAGCAGCACTATTTAATGATCGCCGTTTCAGTGAAGCTGTGCGTGCCATCATGGATCTTGCCGATGAAGTTAACGAATACATCGCCGAACTTGAACCGTGGAAAATGGTAAAAGATGAATCAACACTTGCAGATGCACATTTGGTTTGTACCAGCAGCTTAAATGCATTTCGCGTATTAACGGTTTATCTCAAACCGATTTTACCCGTTATGGCTGAAAAAATTGAAGCCCTGTTTAATATCGAACCACTGCAATGGAGCGATAGCCAAACACTGCTAACCGATCACCCTATTAACAAATTCAAACATCTTGCTAAACGTATTGAGATGACACAGGTAGATGCAATGGTCGATGCAAACAAAGACAGCCTTGGTGATTCAAAAGAAACACCGTCACCCGCGCGTCATGCTGAGAAGCAACAACATGAACACCCACCTATAGCTGAAACCATCTCTATTGATGACTTTGCTAAAATTGATTTACGCGTTGCCAAGATTATAAATGCCGAACATGTTGATGGTGCTGATAAACTATTACAACTCACGTTGGATATCGGTAAAGAACAACGCAACATATTCGCCGGCATTAAGTCAGCCTATGCGCCTGAAGAATTAATTGGCAAACACACGGTCATGGTCGCTAACTTGGCACCACGTAAAATGCGCTTTGGCGTTTCAGAAGGCATGGTGCTGGCCGCAGGGCCGGGTGGTAAAGATTTATTTATACTTGAACCGCATGAAGGTGCGATGCCGGGAATGAAAATAAAATAGCACTTATAGTCGTCATTGCGAGCGTAGCGCGGCAATCTCTTTTTGTTTAGCAACAAACGGCCGAGATTGCTTCGTCGTTTCACTCCTCACAATGACAAATTAAATTAATTTGTATCAGGGGGAAACACGATGACTGAATACTTGCTCATCTTAGTCAGTACCGTACTGGTGAATAATTTTGTTCTGGTACAGTTCCTCGGCCTGTGCCCGTTCATGAGTGTGTCACGTAAAGTTGAAACCGCAACGGGCATGGCACTTGCGACCACCTTCGTTCTAACCCTTTCATCAGTGAGCAGTTACCTTGTCAACGAATATATTTTATTGCCGCTTGGGCTTGAATACCTACGGCTGATTGCTTTCATTTTAGTCATTGCCGCCGTCGTGCAATTTACTGAAATGATTGTTCATAAAACCAGCCCATTATTATACCAAGTACTTGGCATTTTCTTGCCACTCATCACCACCAACTGTGCCGTGTTGGGCGTCGCCTTGCTGAACACACAGAAACAACATACCTTTTTGGAATCTGCCATTTTTGGTTTTGGTGCGGCGGTTGGTTTCTCACTGGTACTTATTTTATTTGCCAGTATGCGTGAACGCCTTGCTGTCGCTGATGTACCTAAACCGTTTAAGGGTGCTGCCATTTCCTTAATTACGGCGGGACTTATGTCACTTGCCTTTATGGGTTTTTCAGGACTAGTAAAGGTCTAATTATTTCATGCTAACCGCTATCCTTACTTTGCTCGCTATTTCAGCTGTCTTTGGATTGATACTCGGCTTTGCTGCGGTGCGATTTAAAGTAGATTCTGATCCGGTTGTCGATAAGATCGACGCGCTCCTACCACAAACACAATGTGGACAATGTACCTACCCCGGTTGTCGCCCTTATGCCGAAGCCATTGCCAACGGCGAAGTTGAAATTAACCAATGTCCACCAGGTGGTGAAGCAACCATTATCGCGCTTGCCGACTTATTAGGGCGTGACCCGCTGCCACTCAATCCAGAGAACGGTGAAACGAAACAAGAAAAAACCATTGTCATTATTGACGAAGAAATCTGTATTGGTTGCACCTTGTGCATTCAGGCTTGCCCGGTCGATGCCATTCTCGGCGCAGCCAAGCAAATGCATACCATTATTGCTGAAAACTGCACCGGTTGTGATTTGTGTATTCCACCGTGTCCTGTTGACTGCATTTATATTATACCTGAGAAAAAATCAACGAATCATTGGCAATGGCCAAACCCCGCTGATGCCGAAGGTGAATCAACATGAATACTTCAAACCGTAAAGTATTCAATTTTCATGGTGGCCTGCATCTTGAAGAACACAAGTCAGTATCGACCTCGCGCCCAATTGAAACTGCACCAATACCACCGCAGTTAGTACTACCTCTAGTTCAACATATCGGCAATGCCGCAAAACCCTGTGTTAACATCGGTGACAAAGTGTTAAAAAACCAAGTCATTGCCACACTAAAAGGACACATCAGCGCAGCAGTGCATGCGTCCAGTTCCGGCACAGTAATCGCAATTGAAAAGCGACATATTCCGCACCCATCAAATCTTGATGTGGAATGCATTGTTATCGAAACGGATGGCCGTGATACACACATTGAACCGTCATACTCTGGCGTTCAGAACTTTCAATCACTCAGCATCAACGAGATTCAACAACGCATTAAGGATGCCGGTATTGTTGGTTTAGGCGGCGCCGGTTTTCCAAGTCATCTCAAACTTGATGTTGGCGAACATCTTGTTGAAACACTAATCCTGAATGCGGCTGAATGTGAACCCTATATCAGTTGTGATGACATGCTGATGCGTGAACATGCCGAAGCAGTTATTCATGGGCTTCGTATTATGCAATATGTTCTCCACGCTAAACATTGCATGATTGGTATTGAAGACAATAAAATTGAAGCCTACGCCGCCTTACAAAAAGCGATTAGCAATAGTGATAACATTGAACTGATTCGCGTCCCCACTCTCTACCCTGCTGGTGGTGAGCGCCAATTAATTTATAGCCTCACAGGAAAACAAGCACCCAGTCAGGGTAGACCGCTTGATATAGGTGTTGTTTGCCATAACGTTGGCACTGCCTACGCTGTAAATGATGCAATAACCCATGCGACGCCCCTCACATCAAGAATTGTTACCGTCACTGGTTCAGGGATTCCGCAACCACGGAATATGCAAGTACGATTAGGCACACCTATTCAATTTTTACTGGATCATTGTCATAGCAATCATGATGACATCAAAAAAATATTAATCGGTGGACCTATGATGGGTTTCGATCTTAATTCAACAACCGCACCGATCACCAAAATCTGTAACTGTGTGTTAGCCATTCACAAACGTGATGTTATTGCACCGTCAACGCCGTTGCCTTGTATTCGTTGTGGCGAATGTACTGAAGTGTGCCCGGTTAATTTATTACCGCAACAAATGTATTGGCATGCCCATGCACAGGAATTTGATGCCATTCAGGATTACAATCTATTTGACTGCATTGAATGTGGCTGTTGTGATGTAGTCTGCCCTAGCCGCATACCGCTGGTGCAGTATTTCCGTTTTGCTAAAACCACCATTTGGCAACAAGAACGCGACAAACAGAAATCGGATAAAGCAAGACAGCGACATGAATTACGCTTAGAAAGACTAGAACGTGAAAAACGTGAAAAACGTGAGCGTCATAATCGAAAAAAGGCTGCATTAAAAAAATCACCTGAACAAAAGGATGACCCTAAGAAAGCAGCGATACTCGCTGCCATGAAACGCGTACAAGAAAAGAAATCACTCGCCGATACAAGTCCGGAAAATACTGATAACCTAAGCAAAGAGCAACAAGCTAAAATTGATGAAACTGATGCCCGGCGAAAACAACAAAGCAAAGACACAAAATCATCATGATAATTAATACACCACAAGTTCATTCCCCTGCCAGCGTTAGCCGTTTAATGCTGCATGTTGGCTATGCCTTGGTTCCCGGTACACTCGCTTATATCTGGTTATTCGGCATCAGCGTATTAATACAGATATTATTAGCCTGTTTAACTGCCGTTATCACCGAAGCTCTGGTGTTAATGTTACGTAAACGTCCCGTACTCACAACCTTGGCTGATGGTAGCGCCTTACTAACTGCCGTGTTACTAGCACTCGCCATACCGTCTATTGCCCCTTGGTGGATTATTGTGCTCGGTACTGCCTTTGCCATTTTATTTGGCAAACAAATCTACGGTGGTATTGGCTACAACCCCTTTAACCCCGCTATGTTGGGTTATGTGATGTTGCTAATTTCTTTTCCGCTTGAAATGACACGCTGGCCTGCCGCTATTTCATTACTTGAACAAATTCCAACATGGCAAACCAGCATTGATGTTATTTTTAATTCAGGGTTAGGAATTGATACCATCAGTGGTGCAACTCCGCTTGATACGATCAAAACCCAACTCAGTGCCGGTGTAAATATTCCTACAACCTTAATCAGCTCAACATACGGTGAGCTATTTGGTGAACTCAGTGGTGTTGGTTGGGAGATGGTTAGCCTCGGTTTCTTACTCGGTGGTTTATACTTACTATTCACTCGCCGCATTGCATGGCAAATTCCTGTCTCCATGCTAGGTGCTATCGCCGCACTTTCCAGTGTGTTTTATCTCATTGACTCAAACCAATATATCAGCCCATTGCTGCATTTATTCGGTGGAGCCAGCATGTTGGGTGCCTTTTTTATCGCCACCGATCCAGTCAGTGCAGCAACTACACCACGAGGTCGCATTTATTACGGCATCGGTATTGGTGTCATTTGTTTTGTTATCCGCACCTGGGGAAATTACCCAGAAGGGCTTGCCTTTGCTGTATTACTTATGAACATGGCAGCACCAACCATTGATCACTACACTCGCCCGCGAGTGTTTGGACAAAGTGAGCGTTAAGTCATGTTACTAAAACACATGCTACGTACCGCGATTGTGCTCGGCCTATTTGCTTTAATTAGCACATGGCTAGTCGCCATTACCTATGACGCAACTAAAGAACCGATTGCAGCCAGTGAAAAAAGAGCCTTGCTGCGCAACTTGCATCAACTCATTACACCCGACATGCATGATAACGATTTATTTACCGATGTGATTACCGTCACCGATGCCAAACACCTTGGTATCAATAAAGCGCTACGCGTGTTTCGAGCAAGAAATAACGGCAAAGATATCGCGCTTGCCATCGAAACTGTTGCGCCAGAAGGCTATAGCGGTAATATATTTTTACTGATTGCCATTCGCTATGATGGCAGCTTGCTCGGTGTGCGTGTTAGTAAACATAAAGAAACCCCGGGGCTGGGTGATGCGATTGAAATTGAGCGTTCTGACTGGATAACCGGTTTTAACAATAAAAGCCTGTCAACAACGCACGATAAGGCGTGGCGGGTTGAAAAAGATGGCGGTGAGTTTGACCAATTCACCGGAGCAACCATTACACCGCGCGCCATTGTAAAAGCTGTACATAAAACGTTGCAGTATTACCAACAACACCGCGACCGCTTGTTCGCTAACAGCCAGAAACAAGGAAGCTAATATGTTTAACCGCTATGCAGATATTACTGGTGATGGACTTTGGCACAACAATATTGGTTTTGTGCAACTACTAGGTTTATGCCCTTTACTTGCCGTGTCATCCACTGTCATTAACGGTCTTGGCTTAGGTATGGCGACCACCGCCGTGTTACTTGCTTCTAATATTTCAGTCTCCGCCATTCGACATTTAGTCAGACAAGAAATACGTATTCCTGCTTTTATGCTTATTATTGCTTCGTTTGTAACCGCTATCGATCTTGCTATGAATGCGTGGTTTTATGACTTACATAAAATTCTTGGTATTTTCATTCCACTTATTGTCACTAACTGCGCCATTCTCGGTCGTGCAGAAGCCTTTGCATCACGCACCTCGGTTGATCGTGCAGCACTGGATGGATTAATGATGGGAATCGGTTTTACGATCGTACTCGTCTTGCTTGGAGGCTTACGCGAATCACTTGGTCAGGGCACATTGTTTGCCAATGCACACCTCATGTTCGGTGCTTTTGCGGAAAGTTGGAAAATTGTTCTTATTGAGGATTACCGAGGTTTCTTATTAGCGATCTTACCTCCGGGTGCTTTCATCGGCTTAGGCTTAATGATTGTGGTGAAGAATATAATTGATGAAAGAACCAGTAAACCCGCAGTAATGATTGCTACTGAAAGCATTACCTAAACTAATAGTGACTGACATGAACACCCTAACCATCTTAAACTTGTCGGTGGTACGAAACGTTATTTGCCGTCTATTTTATTTCTGTGGGTTAGAATTTCACTACTCAAAGAACCCCCTTCGGGGTTTCATTATGAGTACCCTAACCATCTCCGATGGTTCAGGGCAATGAATAAAACCAAACGCATTGAAATTTTCACCCGCTGGCGTGAACAGAATCCTCATCCAACCACCGAATTAAACTATACCAGTCCCTTCGAGTTGCTCATTGCGGTCATCTTATCCGCGCAAGCAACCGATGTTGGCGTCAATAAAGCCACCGATAAACTCTACCCGATTGCTAATACCCCACAAACTATTTTAGATCTGGGGTTAAACGGGCTAAAAAAATACGTAAAGACTATCGGTCTTTATAACATCAAAGCCGCCAATATCATCAAGACCTGCCAAATGCTTGTCGACTTACATAATGGTGAGGTACCGAAAGATCGTGCATCGCTTGAGGCATTGCCCGGCGTTGGTCGGAAAACGGCCAATGTCGTCATGAACACCGCCTTTGGCGAACCCACCATTGCCGTTGATACCCACATTTTTCGTGTTAGTAATCGAACCGGCATTGCACCGGGCAAAGATGTCGTTGAAGTCGAAAAGAGACTGATTAAATTTATACCCGACGAATTTAAGCTCGATGCACATCATTGGCTTATTCTTCATGGTCGATATATTTGTAAATCAAGAACCCCTGAATGTTCACGCTGCCTCATTGAAGATTTGTGTGAATACAAGAAGAAAGTGAGGAGTGAGCTAAATTAGGTTAAACTCGTTGCTCTTAAATAAACCAAGCTTCACGACCCTATGTTCGGACAAGATCGCGACCAAACCCGCCAAGTATTTATTCAAGCATGGCAAAAACAACAAAATAGTCAGCCTCTTGAAGCGCTTGAGGAGATTATTGTCACGATTGTCAGTCAGCACCCTGAATATCAAGCCCTTCTAACAAATAGCGACAAGGCGCTGGGGACTGAATACCTACCTGAAAGTGGTGAAACAAATCCCTTTCTTCATATGGGTATGCACATCGCGATCCACGAACAACTCAGCACCGATCGTCCAACTGGTATTGCCGCTATTTTCCAACAATTAGTCATGCTCTCAGGTGACGCGCATCATGCCGAGCATCAAGTGATGGATTGTTTAGGTGAAATACTTTGGCTCGCTCAACGTGAACAAAAAATGCCCGATGAACAGGCTTATCTTGCGTGTTTAAAGAAATTACTGACTCAGTCAAGATAACCCCCCGAAATTACCTACAAATCATTCTGTATTGATTAGGTACATACAGAACTTTTCAGCTTAGAATCTGTCTCAGTTATGACCGGAATGGATGCCTTGTGAAGCTGTTCTCAGCTAAATGATAAAAATACCGGCACACTAACAGAATGCCAATGACGGCATGCTAATTAAAACAATTTTTGGGAGATTCAAATGTCTAAGCAATTAACTCCAATCGCTGCTGCCCTTGGTGCAGCATTCGTACTTTCTCTTGCTACAAGCCCTGTTGCGGCTGATGCAGTCAACCCTTTTGGACTATCTGATTTATCTAGCGGCTACGCTACAGCGATGGGTGATAACCCTGAAGAAGCAAAAGCTGGCGAAGCTAAATGTGGCACAGATAAGATGAAAGATGCTAAATGCGGCGCCGATAAGAAAAAACACGAAGCTAAATGCGGTGCTGGCAAAATGAAAGATGCCAAATGTGGTTCAGATAAAATGAAACACGATGCTAAAAAAGCAGGTGAAGGCAAATGTGGTGGCGACAAAATGAAGCATGATGCGAAAAAAGCAGCTGAAGGCAAATGTGGCGGCAAAGCTAAAGAAGCAAAATGCGGTGAAGGTAAATGTGGCGGTAAGAAATAAGCCACTTTAAGCTTTAAAATACCAGCAACGTAGCAAATCTGTGCCCTGATATTACGATAGCAGTTACTATATTAGCAACTGCTACTACGATCAGTGCATTGTTTTATCTTTAAAGAAGTAAAAAATGTGAAAGCATTCTCTTGTTAAGCGGGTCTTTTACAAACATAATGCGACAGTCAGTTATCAACTTGTTAGGAACTACAAACGATGATGACTGTCACATTTACCACGTGGTAGAACTGGATGTTCCAGTGGTGGTAAATTTTACTACCATAACCACAATAATAAGTTTTTTTATGTAAATTAGGAGGCAATACCCCATGTCTAAGAAAATGACACCTATCGCTGCAGCCCTTGGTGCAGCATTCGCAATGAGTCTTGCAGCAGCACCTGTTTCTGCTGATACAGCTAACCCATTTAACATGTCTGACCTGAGCAATGGCTACCAGCAAGTTGCTGAAGGCAAATGTGGTGCAATGAAGAAAGATCACAAAGAAGGCAAGTGTGGCGCAAACAAGAAAGCCGAAGCTAAATGTGGTAGCAGTAAGAAGATGGAAGATGGAAAATGTGGCGCAATGAAGAAAGATCACAAAGAAGGTAAATGTGGTGAAGGCAAATGTGGCGCGAGCAAAAAATCCCACGATGCTAAAAAAGCTATGGGTGAAGGTAAGTGTGGTGGAAGCAAGAAGAAGATGGACGAAGGCAAATGTGGCAGTAAGAAATAAGACTACTGACTTTACCTAGGCTATGAACATGGAACAGCAATTTCCCGTTCATGGAGCCGGTCTCGGCTATCGGCGATCCCTTATGGGATCGCTGGCCGAGAATTCTCCAGCTCAGGTCAACTTCTATGAAGTGGCGCCTGAAAACTGGATTGGTTTGGGTGGCGCAATGGGTAAACAATTTCGCGCCTTTACCGAGCAACACGATTTCGTCTGTCATGGTCTTTCACTTTCCATTGGCAGCCCTGCCCCCTTAGATGAAAACTTCGTCAAGCACGTTGGCAAATTCATGAAACAGCATGACATCAAGCTGTACAGTGAACACCTAAGTTATTGTGGTGATGAAGGTCACCTTTACGATTTACTTCCTATTCCCTTCACCGAAGATGCCGTTAAGCATGTCGTCGAACGCATACAACGAGTGCAAGACATTATTGGTGAGCGCATCGCAATGGAAAATGTTTCCTACTACGCCGCTCCCGGCCAAGAAATGTCTGAAATCGATTTTGTAAATTCTGTTCTTGAACAAGCAGACTGCTTATTTCATCTAGATGTTAACAATATCTATGTCAACAGCGTTAATCATCGCTATGATGCGGTAGAGTTTCTTAACGCCATGCCTGGTGAACGCATGGCTTATATCCATATTGCAGGTCATTACAATGAAGCCGATGATTTGATTGTGGATACCCACGGTGCAGATGTCATTGATCCGGTTTGGGACTTACTCGAAAAGACCTATGAACGTTTTGGTGTTATTCCAACACTACTCGAGCGTGACTTTAATATCCCCCCTATGAATGAATTACTTGGCGAAATAGACATGATCGTTGACCGTCAGAAAAAATGGACTCAAATAAACGATGAACGCGCCATCGCCAACCTTGGCTAAGAAATCCTTCAAAGATTGGCAGTATGCGTTTACTTCGCATATTCGCGATCCAGAAAATATCGCCATTCCAGACGGTATCGAAGCACGCCGCATTAAAATTTATTCCGAATTATTTTATAATAATATCGAAGGCTTCATCAGTGGTGGCTTTCCTGTTTTAAGAACACTATACAGTGACGATGACTGGCATTTGCTGGTTCGTGATTACTTCAAAAACCACCAGAATCACACACCCTATTTTTTAGAACTCTCGCAAGAATTTCTCGAATATTTGCAGAATGAACGTACGGCGAATGAAGACGATTTTCCTTTCATGCTCGAACTCGCTCACTATGAATGGGTTGAACTTGCACTGAGTATTGATGAAACTGAAATAGATACCTCTAAATTTGATGCTGATGGTGACTTACTAGAAAACCACCCGGTTATTTCTCCACTGGCATGGCCATTAAGCTATACATTTGAAGTACATAAAATCGGTAAAGATTACATTCCGACACAAGCAAGTAAACAACCCACCCACCTCGTGGTTTACCGCGATAATGAAGACGAAGTACGCTTTATGGAAATAAATGTCGTCACTGCTAGACTTCTTTATCTGCTCAATGAAGACCAATCTCTCACTGGCCGTACCGCGCTAGAACAAATTGCTAATGAATTACAACACCCCGACACCAATGCCGTTATTAACGGTGGTTTAGACACATTAAGGGAACTTACGCAAAGAAATATAATCTTAGGTGTACCAAAGTAAAATAATAACGACTACACGGAGCGCATCAATATGAAATTTCTACTTGGTTTACAGCGACTACTTGATAGTACTCGCGCCATTGATTTCCTCGGTCCACTTGCTTTAAGACTTTATCTGGTACCCGTATTTCTCATGGCCGGCCTCAATAAATATAATTCTTTTGAAGACACTGCGGCATGGTTCGGCAATCCCGATTGGGGATTAGGCTTACCTTTCCCTGAAGTCATGGCCTTTCTTGCCACCTCAACCGAATTACTTGGCGCGGCATTCTTACTTATTGGCTTCGCTGTACGCTGGATTAGCATCCCTCTAATGGTCACCATGCTCGTCGCTATCTTTACCGTACATTGGGAAAATGGCTGGTTCGCTATTGCTGATGCACAGTCTTGCTTATTCAATTGTGATGGTGCAGTTGCAGCCGGTGAAAAATTATCTGCCGCAAGAGACATCCTTAAAGCGAATGGTAATTATGAATGGCTAACAAGTAGTGGTAATTTTATTATTAGCAATAATGGTATTGAGTTTGCGACCACCTATTTCATTATGCTGCTCATGTTGTTCTTCGTTGGTTCCGGTAAATACTTAAGTGTTGATTACTGGATTAAAGAAGGTATGAATAAAGATTAACTAGTACAGAAAGAACGTAACAAAAAGCCACCAGGTGAATCATTCATCTGGTGGCTTTTCTAATTGTTCGGCTAAAAATATTTCTAAAATTTAAAGAAGTGGAGTCAGCCTGTTTATCTCTGACATTAGCGAAGAATGAGCGTGGAGGAGATAAACAGGCTGACTCCACTTCAATATGAAGCTTAATTGTTCGACCTCGAGA
>CAZIWG010000066.1:0-12246 GCA_964542925.1 uncultured Granulosicoccaceae bacterium
CGTGATTCTGTACTCGGTGGTGCTTTTATTGAAGGCGATCTCGCTGATATTGAATTCTTGGATAAGGTATTTAGTGAAAACAAGTTTGATGCGGTGATGCACTTTGCCTCCTTTATTGAAGTAGGGGAGTCCATTCATTCGCCTGCCAAGTATTATCGTAATAATGTTACTAATACGCAGAACTTGCTTGATGCTATGGTCAAACATGGCGTGTTGCATTTCATATTTTCATCTACAGCCGCAACCTTTGGTGAACCTGAGTACATCCCCATTGATGAAAAACATCCGATGTTGCCGATTAACCCTTATGGTCGGACTAAACTCATGGTTGAGCAGATGTTGGCGGATTATGATCAGGCTTATGGGCTTAAATCTATTTCTTTACGTTACTTTAATGCGGCAGGTGCCGACCCTGAGACACGTATCGGTGAACGGCATGTGCCAGAAACACATTTAATTCCGTTGGTTCTACAGGCCGCTTCAGGTCGACGTGAGAGTATTTCTATCTTTGGTCAAGATTACGATACACCCGATGGCACCTGTATTCGTGATTATATTCATATTTGTGATCTCTGTGAGGCGCATTGGTTGGCCATTAAGTCGTTACAGGCAAGTAACGCAACTGCTGCTTATAATTTGGGTAACGGCAATGGTTTTTCGGTGAAAGAGGTTATTGAATCAGCCTCTAAGGTCACAGGTGTTGATATTCCTGTGGTGGTGGCAGAGCGCAGGACAGGGGATCCGGCGCGTTTGGTGGCTGATGCTACCTTGGCGCGTGAAAAACTTGCTTGGCAGCCGCAATTTGATTCGCTGGACACGATTATTGAACATGCCTGGAAATGGGAGCTTAAGTGGTTTAATAATGATGCTTAGAATGAGTTTAAACATACATCAATATTAGTGCAATAAATGCACTTTTTAAGTGCATTAAAGACTATTTTTTGATTGTAGGTGATTGCCTACAGACATTGATACATTCACTTACTATAATCCTTCTCCTACTTGATGATGGAGAGGTCATCAAGCAGTCACATTACTTATGCATAGTCTTGTTGGTCGGGGATTAAAGGGAAACAAAGGAATGAGTGAAGTAGCCGGTAAACCTGATTTGAATGCGTTATTCCACGCTATTCATCAATCACATTTCATTAAAAAACATGTCGACTTTTATTCCTGGTTACAACAACAGGTAGCACAATTTATCCCGCACGATGTATTGGTTGCTAGTTGGGGTGATTTTAAAGCTGGAAATCTTAATTCTGATATCTCATCGGGTATTCCTCAAGTACACACCCAACAAGTTGCTCATGGTTGCAGCGATATTGAGCCATTGATGCAAGATTTGTTTCGCAAATGGCAAAACAATGATGATCGTTGGTTCTTTTTTGAAGAATTTAATACCTCTGAACTGAGTATGGGCTATTCGAAATCAGACACTATTATGGGCGAACTACAAAATATGCAGTCAGTACTGGTGTACGGCTACCGTGATAAACGTGGTGAACACGATATTTTGTATGCGTTTTTTAAATCCAGTGACTTGATTGATACCCAAACAGCGGTATTGAGCATGATTATGCCTCACCTCGATTCTGCTTTACGTGGCATCGAATGCTTGCCTAATCCGGCTAAGAAAATCGTTAATAGCAGTGTGATGGGCATTATTAGCGAACGTGAGTGTGAGGTGATGAACCTGGTTTTACTCGGTAATACCAACGTAGAAATAGCCAATACCATGTGTATTAGTCATAATACGGTTAAAAATCACCTTAAAACCATCTTTAAAAAGATGGAAGTTTCATGCCGAGCAGAGGCCGTCGCGCGTTACATGGTCGAGTTTGATATTGAAACGGAAGTATCTGCTTAAAATATCAGAAAAAACTTACAAATAATCGCAAAATATACCCGATCGGGCTATAGCTGAAACAGAGTCAGGCTAGTAGAATACACAACAATAATTAATGTATGCAGGGGCACGGGAAGAAAAATGATAATCAAAAATTTAATACTGGCGGTCAGTATGTTGGCAATTTCGGCAACGGCTTCGGCAGTAACCGTTACTACGCTTTCAACAACCGGAACTTTAGCCACTGATGACAGTATGGCTCTTACATTTTTTACTGTAAGCGAGACTAGTGCTTTTACTGCACAAACTTTTTCTTATGGTGGCGGAATACAAGCAGATGGCAATGTCGTTGCTGCAGGTGGTTTTGACACAATTCTCTCACTGTTTACGGGTGCAGGTGTACTTGTAGCGCAGAACGATGATGGCGGTGGATTGACTGACCCTGCTACAGACTCAGCGTATGACTCATTAATAGATGGAATCCTTCTTGGTGCGGGTAACTACTTCCTTGGTATTAGCCAATTCTCTTTCTCTCCAACAGATCTTTTCAGTGGTGGCACTTCCGGCGTTACTAATTTTGATGGAAGAACAAGTGCATATGCACATGATATAACCTTATCAACTGTTCCAGTTCCTGCAGCAGGTATACTGTTCGCATCTGCCTTATTCGGTGCTGGTTTCCTAGGCCGTCGCAAGAAGAAAGCAAAAAAATCAAACATGATTGGTGCTTTTGCTCGCACAGCATAATCAATATTGTATAGTGCTTAAAAAGGGGGCTTCGTGCCCCCTTTTTTATTAAATCAGGGTAGGATTTCAATGAAAGCCAAACAGTTAGTCATTACGCTTTTCTTGCTATTAGCTATGCCAATAGGCTTGTTACAGGCAGGCAGTTACCAAATTCGTCAAGGTGATGTGCTCGATGTCTCTGTTTGGGGGGACGACACCTTAAAGAAGGTCATTCGTGTCTTACCTGATGGCAGCATTAGTTTTCCCTTAGCAGGGCAAATCTCTGCAGCAGGTCATTCATCAACCGATGTGGCTGAGATGATTACGACCAACCTTAAAAAGTACTTACCTGATCCGGAAGTGACGGTGATTGTGCAAAGTACAGATGGTAACCGTATTTATATTCTCGGTAAGGTCAATACGCCGGGTTCCATTCCTTTACAGGGGCCAATGACCGTGTTGCAGGCCTTGAGTATCTCGGGTGGTTTTGATCGCTTTGCGGATTTAGATGAAATTAAGATCCTGCGCGGTAAAAAGACCTTGGATGTGCATTACAAAGATTTGCTACAAGGTGAAAATCTCGGCTCTAACCATCTTTTACAAGCCGACGACACTATTTTAGTGCCATAACCGTTATTTAGATGTATTTTGCTATAAAGTGTGTAAAATTAGACCCTTATGGCAACTTGTTAAACAATAATGATAAATGTGACTAACAAGCATTCTCTATATATATCTTTCGGGCTGGGCATCTTGTTCCTGCTTCCTGTTGATGCGGCCGCCGTTACCTTTAAGCAATCGTTAAACTTGCCTCTTGCACTTGAATACGAAACCAATCCTCGTTTATCAAGCAGCAATAAAGAACCGGCTCGTCGCACAACGCTTATACCTGCCTATACTTTAATGGCAACACAAGGCAATGATCAATTTGAGGTTAAGCTAGGGTTAAATATTGAGCGTTCTTCTAACCAATCAGCCAGTGCCGATCGGGAAGATCCTAATGTGAGTGTTGATTGGTCACACACGTACGAAACAGGGCAGTTTGGTGTCACTGCGAATTTTTCAAAACGTTCAACACGCTTTAGTGAATTTAATGATACCGGCACGGTAACGAATAATAATACCCGCCAAACGCGTGCACTGGGTGGTAATTGGACTACAGCCCTGAGTGATCGTTATAGCTTGTCATTCAATGCCGATCTCACCAAGGTGACGTTTGATAGCCTAACCGGCGGCCTGAATGATTACGATAATAAAAGCATTAATACGCAATTAACTTACAGTCTTAATGAGCAAGTTGATTTATTCTCTCGAGTATCACTTTCGCGTTTTGAACCGGTTAGCAACAGTGCAACAAATTTTCGTAGTGTTGATGTTGGGGGAGCGTGGTCACTGAGTGATAATTTTAGTATTGATGCCAGTGTTGGTATTAATGAAACCGGCGGCTCTAATGGTGAATCGGGTTGGCAAGCGAGTTTTGATAGCACATATTCGCTAGAACGAAGCAATTTAACAGCCGGTCTATCTCGGTCTCGTGCACCCAGTGGCTCAGGTGTTATTCGAGAATCTAACCAGCTTTCAGCAGGTTGGACGTATAATTTAAGTGAAAAAGAAAACGTTGCTGTGAATATTAGTTATCGTGAGAACTTAGGCATCAATAAAAATGACACGATGCTTTTTTCGGCAGATTATACCCGCGCGTTAGCTCCTGAATGGGATGTAAAACTCTCAGCGCGATACAGAAATAGAGATGACACTATAAATAGTGTCTCTAGTAATATTTTTACCGCAACGATTATTTATAAACTTCCGGATTTTTAACCATTATGGCAATGATAAATAACAACGCAGAATACGAATTAACTCTGCACGATTATATTGATATTTTACGAAGACGCGCATTGATGATGGTTACCGTGTTTATTGCCGTTTTGGTGACTGCCTCAGCCTTTGCGTTATTATTGCCACCCGTTTACCAATCGTCTGGTACGATTTTGATTGAGTCACAACAAATTTCATCTGAGTTTATCCCTACGTCAGTAACCGGTTTTGCCAGTGAACGCATCGAGGTGATTAAACAACGCGTGATGACGCGTGAAAATTTGTTACGGATTATTCGTAAATATAATTTATTTCCAGATGGTGTTGGTTCACGAGTTACCTCAGAGCTTATTGACGATTTACGTGATCGGATTGATATTAGTCTTTTGAATTCGGATATAGCGGGTCGGCGGCGTGGCAAAGCAACTATTGCATTTAGTATTTCATTTGAAGACCGTTACGCAGAACAGGCTTACCGCGTAACCAATGAGTTGGTCACGTTGTTTTTAGATGAAAACATCAAGTCACGCGTTGAACGTGCTACTGAAACGACTGAGTTCTTAAGCCAGGAAGCAAAACGGCTTAAGGGTGATTTAGAAAAGATGGAAAGCTTCGTTGCTGCCTATAAACAAGAAAATGCCGATGCTTTGCCAGAGCATTTAGGGTTAAAAATTGATATCTTGCAACGTACAGAAGCCACGCTTGCTGAATTAGACCGCGACTATCAAGCTACCAAGAGTGAGTTATCCCGGTTGGATCTTGAATTAACGGCGGCAATGGAAGGCAGAGGAACCACAGGTGGTTTGTCTGAACTAGAGAAGTTAAAGGCGGAATATCGAGAAGCTACGCTTAACTACACAGAAACACACCCGACTGTTCGCGCCCTAAAACGTAAAATTGCAGCATTAGAAGCATCACCAACAGCTGAAACAGAAACTGTCGTTTCTTCAGGTGCAGATAGTGCGCTGGTATTTAAAATTAAAAACTTTATTGCTACCGCTAAAGAGCGCCTGGCATCTTTGCAACAACAGCGTGTTCCTTTGCGTAAGAAGATCATTGATCTTGAAAAACAAATAATTAGAACGCCGCAGGTTGAGCTAGGTTTATCTTCTTTATTGCGTGACCATGGCAATGCGCAGAAAAAATATGAAGAGATTCAGTCTAAGCAACTCGGCGCACAGATTGCAGAAAACCTCGAAGGTGAAAATAAATCAGAACGCTTTAGTCTGATTGACCCGCCATTATTAGCAGACAAACCTATTAAACCCAATCGATTCAAAATTATTATATTGGGTTTATTTGCCGCTATTGCCGCAGCCGGTGGACTTGCTTTGTTATTAGAAATGCTTAACCAACGTATTCGTGGAAAAGGCGCATTAACGACAATACTCGGTCAAAGCCCATTGGTAGAAATTCCGTATATTACAACCAGTGATGAGCATAGTCAGCGAAAACGATTAATTAAAAAGATTATTATTGCGGCAGCGGTATTGTTAGTAGTTGCTTTGGTGGTGATTCATTTCGCATATATGGAATTAGACTTATTATTCTTTAAAATATTAGCGCGGCTTGGGTAAGGGTGTAGGACATGGAAAAAATTAAACAAGCAATTGAAGCATCAAAGCAACAAAGCAAGGGTGATGCAGCGGTTGTACAACAACATCCAGCGGTTAAATCTGAGGCGCCTTCTGTTGCCACATTAAGTACATCGGGTATTGTCTATGAACAAACCAGAGTGGTTAAATTAGACCCTGAGCATTTAGCTAGAAACCGTATCGTGTCGTTTAATAAGAATGATCATCTCTCGTTGGGTTTTGATATTCTTCGTACTCAGGTTATTAACAAAATGCAAGAAAAGGGTTGGCGTACAATGGCGATTACGTCACCCATACAAGGTTGTGGCAAAACGGTTGTGTCAATCAACCTTGCTATGAGTATTGCCCATCATACGGATACGACCACGATGTTGGTTGATTTTGATTTACGCCGACCTTCTGTAAAAAGGTATTTAGGATTGCCTGCTGGTTCATCGCTGAATGATGTGTTGTCGGGTGATGCAACCGTTGCAGAAGCATTGGTGAATCCTGGTTTAGATCGGTTTGTTGTTTTACCAACAGCAATGCCTATATCACATTCTTCTGAGATGCTGTCATCACAAAAAGTCGGCAACTTAGTTCAGGAAATTCGCGATCGCTATGCCGAACGTATTGTGATGTTTGATTTAACACCACTACTGGGTACAGATGATGCGATGATTACATTGTCTCGTGTGGATTGTGTTTTAGTGGTTGTCGGTAATGGCATGGTCAGTAACGAACAACTCACCGAAACTATGCGCTATATTGACCCTGATAAGTTACTAGGCACCGTATTAAACAAGTCTGAAAGTAAACCATCTGATGGCTATTATGATTACTAAACAGACACTAATCGTGCTAATAGCCATGACACTTGGCTTTGGCTGGTTATTGTTTGATGCCGGTTTATTATTAATCTGGGTTGAAGATGAAGAGTACGGTCACGGTTTGATGGTGATTGCGATACTCGCTTATGTATTGTACCGAAATCAAGAGGCATTAATGACACCACCTACCGCGCCGAGTTGGTTTGGTGTGATAGTAAGTTTTGTCGCACTGTTAATGTTTTTACTTGGTGAATTATCGGGTATTGCACCCATCCGCATGTACAGTACTTGGGTGTTTGCCTTAGCCGCTGCATTTTCATTGGGTGGTTGGCCGTTATTTCGTAAATTACTTGTTCCGTTATTAATTATTTTCCTTTTAATCCCGTTGCCTAATGTTTTAGGTCCGATGCTGACTTCACAGCTGCAACTTATTTCATCTAAGTTGGGTGTATGGGTAATTCGTTTCTTTGGTGGGGTGGTTTATCTTGAAGGTAATGTGATCGATATGGGCGGCAATGCAAAACTGCTCGTTGCGGAAGCTTGTGCTGGGCTACGGTATTTGTTCCCTTTAATGAGTATTGGTGCAATAGCCGGTTATTTGATGCGTGCGCCAGTTTGGATGCGTTGGGCTGTGTTCCTTGCAACCATTCCAGTAACTATTTTTATGAATAGTTTCCGAATAGGCGTAACCGGTTTACTGGTTGATGCTTATGGTATGAGCCATACAGAGGGCTTCTTGCACTTCTTTGAAGGCTGGGTGGTGTTCGTCGCATCATTAGTGATCTTGGTGCTATTTGCTTGGTTATTGGTAAAAATGCTTCCTGGAAAATCCAGCTTTGCGGTAGTGTTTAGTTTCGAGCACTTGTTTGGTCCGCCACAGACTGCATCACAGCCGGCTTTACAGTGGCAAACTAAACCGCCGGTTATTATTTTTATGGTTACTTTGTTGATTGCAGTGGTTGCCACAACACCCTTTGCTGAACGTGATAATGCGCCACTTGTAAAAAAACCAATGTCTTCATTCCCGCTTGCCCTTGGTAACTGGAAAGCCAATGAATCGCGCCTACCTGTCTCAATTGAAACATCGGCTGCTGCATCAGACTATTACTATGGTGATTTTCGCTCACCGGACAATAAACGTGTAAATCTTTATATTGCGTATTATGAAGATCAAAAACTTGGCGCAGCCCCCCATTCACCGACACTTTGTATTCCAGGTGATGGTTGGGTAATACGCAGTGATACACCGATTCCTTTAACGGCACGTAATGGTAAGACGATTTATGTGAGTCGTTTGGTTATGTCCAAAGGCGATCAATTTAGTATTGCTTATTACTGGCTAAAACAAGGTGATAAGACATTTAGCGCACAATTTAAAGCACGTTTAGATTTAATTCGTTTTGCAATAACAGAAAACCGTGCTGATGCAGCATTGATTCGGTTGGTTGCTTTCGTTGACAGTGGTGAGAGTCTCGATGATGCCGACGCAAGGCTTCACGATTTGGCGACAGAGCTGCTTGATGTGCTGTCTGATTTTGTACCTGATTAATACCTATTTAACTGATAAGAATATCTGGGTGATGTAATGAATAAATTTATTTCAAATAATATGAAGAGTGTGAGTGTTGGTTTTATTCTAATGGTAAGTCTATTAGGAATCTCTGCCTGTTCTTCACCCGAAGATAAAGCCAACAGCTATTACGAAAATGGTATGCAGTTGCTAGAAAAGAATGAACTTGGCAAAGCAAATGTCGAATTCAGAAATGCTTTGCAAGTTAATCGCAACATGACCAAGGCCATTTGGGGGCAGGCATTAGTTGCCGAGAAGCAGGGCAACCACTTGCGCACCTTTAAGTTGCTGAACGCTGTGTTATTGAATGAACCAAATCATTTGCAAGCGTTAGTAAAAGTAGGGCGTTTGTTGTTGGTGGCAGGTCAAATTGATAAAGCGCTTGAAAAGAGCGATGCGGCGTTAAAAATTGCGCCTGAAGATTTGTCAGTATTGGCATTTCGTGCCTCGGTGTTATTTAAACTGGATGATGCTGCCGGTGCCGTTAAGTTAGCGAAGCAAGTAATCGCTAAAGATCCAGCTTATGTTGATGCCTTAATTGTATTGGCAATTGAGCGCCTTGCTGCAAAAGATTCTGAAAAAGCCATTGAGTATCTTGACCAAGGCTTAAAGAGCAATGATAAGAATGTGGTTTTGCAGCTTATTAAGGTTAAGGCATTGGATAATTTGGCCAAACTTGATTTGGCTGAGGATGTATTTAAACGTTTAATTAATTACTACCCTGAAGTGCCTGCCTTTAACTATGCTTTGGCGCAGTTTTATTTAAAGCATGATCGAAAAGACGATGCTGAAAAACAGTTCCGTACTGTAATTACCAATAAGCCTGATGACTTAAAAGCAAAAGTTAAGTTAATTCAATTACTGAATTACACAAAAGGAAATGATGCAGCCAAAGCTGAATTAGTTAAATTTGTTGCACAAGAACCAAATAATTTCGATTTAAAGTTTGCTTTAGTGCAGTTTTATATTTCAAACAAAGAAATCAAACAAGCAGAAGCAACGATTTCAGACATAATAAATATTGCAACTGAAACAGATGTTGTTGTCAAAGCATTAGGTATTAAAGCCGGTTTATTACTTGCACAAGGTGATAAAACGGGAGCAGAGAGTGTTGTTAACGACATTCTTGCCAAAGATGATCGTAATGAGACAGGGCTAGTGCTTAAATCCAGTCTTAATATAGACAGGCAGGATTATGAAACAGCTATTTCTGATTTACGCGTTGCATTACGCAATACACCGAATTCAAGCAGGGCATTATTCTTTTTAGCTAAGGCGCACTACTTATCAGGTTCGCCTGAATTAGCAGATGAGCAATACTTTAAAGCCTTCAAAGCAAGCCGCTATAATCCTGGTTACGGTATGACTTATGCGCGATTTTTGTTAAAGCGTAATCAAGCAAACCGTGCGGAGAAGGTCATTCAAAATATTTTATCGATGTCACCTAAAAATATTGCGGCGATGCGCTTGTTAGCACAAACACGCCTTAATAAAGGTAACTGGATTGGGGCACAACAAGTTGCAGATAAAATCAAGGCATTGGGTGATAAAAGCAATACAGCTGATCAAATTAAGAGCGCTATTTTAGTCGGCAAAAAAGACTATGACGAAAGTATTTCTGTCCTCAAGAAAACTTATCAATCTGCGCCAGACAACATTCAACCGGTTGTTGCATTGGTCCGCACTTATTTGTTAGCGGGTAAACCTGGTGAAGCAGGTGATTTCTTGGATGCGGTTATTAATGCAAGTCCTGGTAATATCAACGCACGTATTTTACGTGGTCAAGTTTATGTCTCACAGGGTCAAATGGACAAGGCTATTGCCAGTTATCAAGAAACTATTACGTTAGCACCTAAAAACAGTGCTACTTATTATAATCTTGCTGTGTCATATATGCGAAACCACGATTTAGGTAAAGCTAAAGCAGCATTAGATAGCGGCTTATCTATTACCCCAAATAGTTTCTTACTACGCCTGACACAGGCAAGTGTGTTTGAACAATCAGGTGATACTGAAGGTGCTATTTCAATCTATGAGGATTTATTAAAAACTCGACCAGATGCTGATATTATTGCCAATAATTTATCTAGTCTGCTGACTGAAAACCGTACGGACAAAGAAAGTCTAGACAAAGCCTATGCTTTATCACAACGCTTTAAACGTTCAGATATACCTCAGTTCAAGGATACCTTTGGCTGGGCGAGTTACCGTGTGGGCAAATACACTGATGCGACTTCGTTACTTGAAGATGCAGCGGAAGGCTTGCCACAGTTAGCCATTGTTCAATATCACCTTGGTATGAACTATCTTGCTAAAGAAAATAAACAGCAAGCACGTAAAGCACTCGAAAAAGCATTAGAGTTAGCTGGTGACACACCGTTTGAACAAGCAGATGAAATTCGTGCTGCTTTAGAAAAACTATAACAATTTAGTCTAAGGCTTATTTGGCATGTATGAAGTTTACTATGGGTTAACTGAGAAACCATTCTCTATTCAACCTGATCCTGATTTTCTGTTTATGGGTAAGCGACATAGTCTCGCTTATGCAATGCTGGAATATGGCATTCAGAATAGGGCAGCTTTTTCTGTTATTTGTGGTGAAATCGGTTCAGGAAAAACCACGCTTGTACGGCATTTGTTAAATAATCTTGGTCCTGAGTTTGAAGTTGGTTTGGTTTCTAATACGCATAAAAACACAGATGAACTACTCGACTGGATTATGTTGGCGTTTAATCAACCCTATGACGGCATGTCTTACGTTGCAATGTATGATGCGTTCCAGACGTTTTTGATTGAACGTTATGGTAAGGGGAAACGTAATGTGGTGATTGTGGACGAAGCACAAAATATTAGTCCCTTAGCACTTGAATCATTACGTATGCTTTCCAATATTAATGCAGACAAAGATCAGTTGCTGCAAATTATTTTGGTTGGTCAACCACAGTTACGCGATATGCTGCGTCAGCCTGATTTAAAACAATTTATGCAACGTGTTTCAGTTGAGTTTTATTTGCCACCGATGGCGCCAACCGAAGTTAAAAAATATATTTATCATCGTTTGAATATAGCTGGCCGTTCTGAGCCACTGTTCACCGATGCGGCATGTTCACGTATTGCCGCTGCCAGTGGTGGTATTCCCCGTGCGATTAATACACTTTGTGATACTGCATTGGTTTATGGATTTTCATCCGATGCTGATGAAGTTGATGTGGATTTGGTGGATGAAGTAATTCAGGATAAAAAAGATTACGGTGTGTTTTCGGATACACCTGTTCTATAGATAGAGATTGCTTCACTGCGTTCGCAATGACGGGGGGATGCGTTCGCAATGACGGGGGTAATGCATTCGCAATGATGAGGGTAATGCGTTTGCAATGATGAGGGTAATGCATTCGCAATGACGGGGAAAATGCGTTCGCAATGATGAGGGAAACGTGTTCTCAATGATGGGGAAAGAATGATTTCTCGTGATAATGGGAAAATGTATTCGCAATGAAGATAGGATGATTGTCATTGCGAGGAGTGAAACGACGAAGCAATCTTTCAATTTCAATATATCATTTACACATAAAGGACTATGTGATGAATAGACAACCAGCAGTATATCTCCTTACAAATAAACCTAATGGAACTTTATATGTGGGGGTTACCAGTAACCTACCTCATCGTATCTGGCAACATAAAAATAAAATAACGAAAGGTTTTAGTTATAAATACAACCTGACTAATCTCGTATATTTTGAGCTTCATGAAAGCATGTATGAGGCAATTACTAGAGAAAAGAAAATAAAGGGTGGGTCACGAAAATCGAAGGTTAATCTTATTGAAAGCATGAATGAAAATTGGAATGATCTTTATTTTGATATTTTATGATTTCAC
>CAZIWG010000067.1:0-12204 GCA_964542925.1 uncultured Granulosicoccaceae bacterium
GGTTGAGATATCTATGAAATTGCTTTTACATTCACACGGTTCTGGAAAGAGCCGTTTAATGTTATAGGAGAAGGCTGCACTATTGCCGCACTACTGCCCGCGACACCTCCACCAAGAATAACCACCTTGCCCCGATCGGCACCCGGTAAGCCACCGAGTAACAGTCCTTTACCACCCTGAGGTTTTTGTAAAAGCTGCGCACCAATTTGAGCTGATAATCGCCCAGCAATATCGCTCATCGGTGCTAATAACGGTAAACGATTATCTACTTCCACGGTTTCAAAACCGATTGCCGTCAAACCAATGTCTTGTAATTGTTTCGTTAATTCAGGCAAGGCAGCCAAATGCAGATAAGAGAACAAAATATGATCTGAGCGCAAGTAGGCAAGATCGGCGCTCACGGGTTCTTTTACCTTCACAATAAGCTGGGTACGCTCGTAAAGCATTTTTGCGTTCTCAGCGATACCGGCCCCAGCAGACCGATAGTTCTCATCAGAATAGCCACTGCCTTCGCCCGCGTGACTCTCGATCCAGACATCATGACCTTGCTGTGTTAATTCATTGACAGCGGCAGGCAATAAACTCACACGACTTTCAAGTGGCTTGGTTTCTTTAGGGATCCCTATCTGCATCAAAGTAACTCCTAAGTTAAGATATAACACCCATCTGGATATCAGACACTTCAAACTACTCAGAGTGCCTTTACCCAATGCATCGCTTTGCGTACCATGTAGACCTGTATCTTGAACTTTTTAATCATTAATGACACTAATGCAAGCGATCAACAAAAATATTTTGGAGTAAGACTTACATGAGCGAAGCACGGCACTGCCCTCTTATCATTATTGGTTCTGGCCCAGCCGGTTATTCTGCCGCCGTTTATGCAGCACGCGCTAACCTGAACCCAGTGATGATCACCGGTCTTGAGCAAGGCGGTCAATTAATGACCACCACCGATGTTGATAACTGGCCTGGCGATAATGAAGGTGTTGAAGGCCCCGCGCTGATGGAAAGAATGCGCCTGCATGCAGAACGGTTTAATACTGAAATTATTTTTGAATACATCAACAAAGTTGATCTACAAACACGCCCTTTTAAGCTAACGGGTGACTCAGGCGAATATACCTGTGATTCATTGATTATTGCCACCGGTGCCTCTGCTCAATACCTCGGCCTTGAGTCAGAAGAAGCTTACAAAGGACGCGGCGTCTCTGCTTGCGCAACCTGTGACGGCTTCTTTTATAAAAACCAAAAAGTCGCTGTCATTGGTGGTGGTAATACAGCTGTTGAAGAAGCTCTCTATCTTGCTAACATTGCTGATCACGTCACTATTGTGCATCGCCGTGATAAGTTTCGCTCTGAAAAAATTCTCGCTGACCAACTGATGGAAAAAGCTAAAAATGGCAACGTAACGATTGAATGGAACCATGAACTTGAAGAAGTTCTCGGTGATGATGCCGGTGTAAATGGCTTACGCTTAAAAAACACTCAGGATGGTTCAAGCAAAGACATCGACGTACATGGTGTTTTCATTGCGATTGGTCATAAACCGAATACAGATATTTTTGTTGACCAACTTGATATGGAACATGGTTACCTAACCGTACAAAGTGGTTCACAAGGCAATGCCACCATGACCAGTATTGAAGGAATATTTGCTGCCGGTGATGTTGCTGATCATATCTACCGACAAGCGATTACATCAGCGGGTTCCGGTTGTATGGCAGCATTGGATGCTGAACGTTATCTAGATAACTTAAAAAAATAAATCAATTTAGCCGGTGATTGCAAACTGCATCAACGGTTTTTATGAGGCTGACACTGACTCAACTACTGTTTTTTGCGTACCTTCAATAATTCTCATGTCTGAGATGTATAAACTAAACATGGAACCATTATTCTCATTACTTTCAACACTAATAAACCCACCCAATAGCTCGGCAAAACGCTGACTAATTGCCAAACCTAAACCAGTTCCTTCATATTGACGTGATGCACTGCCTTCCACCTGATAAAAATCATCAAATATATTCCGCATTTTCTCACGTGAAATACCAATACCGGTATCAATAACTCTAAAGCAGAAATATTCAAGATGGGAAAAAAATTCAATCGTCACGTTTCCGTTATTGGTAAATTTAATTGCATTTGCAGTCAAATTTACCAAAATTTGTCGTAGTTTCTCATGATCGGTATAAATAACTTCACTGCTATCTATAATGACTGAATCAAAACGAAGCTTCTTTCCCTGTGCTAAAGGAATAAAGGTTTCCTCTAAGTCTTTTAGTAAATCAGCCACATTAACGGGAGCAATATCTATTTCAACTTTTCCAGATTCAACCTTAGAGAGATCAAGTACGTTATTAATGAGTGCCAATAAGCCACGTGCATTAACTAAAATGATACCCAGCTGTTTCTTTTGTTCATCAATAACTGGGCCACTCATCCCTCGACCTAAGATCTCAGAAAAACCGATAATAGAATTTAACGGGGTACGTAACTCATGACTCATATTAGCAAGAAAAGTAGACTTGGCTTGATTTGCTTTGAGCGCTTGGTCACGAGTCAAAGCAAGACTCGCAGCTTGATGCCTTAATTGCCGCGTCTGATTTTTAACCTGCCGGCCAATTTCTTGTTTTTGCTTTTCAAGTAATTCAGAACGAATTAATTCAGATTTTGAAGTAGCATAGATGAAGCCTGTCATTAATAAACCAGAAAGCAGGATTAGCATAGGCAATAAGAAATCAATATCTGATAAACTCACATCATGGAAAACTTCAAAATGCATAGATGTATTTGAAAAAACAAAGTCTCGCTCAACAGAAAACACAGTCAACTTTAAAAGCGTTGTAGACTGATCTGTCGTAGAATTAAATATTTCTTGACCCTCCATGTCCACTTTATATACAACATCTTTTAATATTGGTGAATTCAGATTTAATAGCGCATCTATATCAATAAGATAAGCAAGCACGCCATAAGTATCCGCCTCATTGAGCATCGTTTCTGATAATATATTAGCAGCTGGTGATAAAGCATGTAACACCAAAAAACTTAATTTACCATTGGCATCTATCGGTTCCGATATAGCAAAAAATGTATCTCTGTGAATCTGAACAAATGCATCCTGAGTTTCATTCAATGATCGTAGATCCTTCCCGAACCATAAGCTAGACTGAATGTTAACTGGCTCAAAATACTCCACTGGGTATAAATATTTAGATAGATTAAGCCCTTCAACGAACGGCTTTATTCGATACCCTGTGTAACCTGATTCATGCTTTAATGCTTCAAATATCTTTAATTCATCTCGAGGTACAACTTCCGACAGCATAAGTTGAGTAAGAAAATCATTTCGTTCAATAATTTGCTGTGTAAATTGCCCAAAGTCTGTTGACGTCACTTCATCAGAGGCATGAAAAAATTGCGCAAGATCTTCGTCAATTTGGGTTAACAGTTCAAAGCGGTTTTCTATGCGCGAAAAAGATTGATCCGCTGCTCGCTGAAAATCTTTTTTCGTATTGGTTAACGATACACTTACACCAAAGAAGAAGGCCAAAAAACTTACGCCTATTCCTACGACCATTAGGATTATTAAATACTTTGATCTGTACTCTGGTGTATTAGTTTTTGACATTCAGCCAGTCTTTTGCGAGTGCTTTATGTCGCGATATTTTATCGATATCAATATATGCTTTTTTAAGCAACATCTTATTTTGATAATAAGTCCAATAACGATTTACTGTAATAGGTATATCAGCAATATTTGTTCCCGACAAAACGGCAAGTGCCACTTCTGCCGCCCACTCTCCTTGTTCTGAGGCACGTTTACCTACGCCTAACATGACATAAGGCATCATCCATGTATAAGTGGTCATGGTTAAACGCTTACCATGTTCTGCGACAAACTTCGCAGCACGTTGTTTGTCCCAATCATTAATTCCTGCGTTATTACCTAAGATAATAAAATCAGCTGACTGTGCTTCAACAAAAGCCTTTTCCCAGGCTGCTATAGTTTTAACAAAGACCCCCTTTACACTCAGCCCAAGTTTTTCATAAACACGTTTATAATGTCGAAAGTCTTTATGCTCGGTTACTACATCATCAGAAATAAACACAAACTTATAGATATGAGATGTATTTCTGCGAGCAATATTTAACATCTCTTCGATGGGCGCCACTTCAACCATACCGGTGACATTTTTATATGGGTAGCCATACACCTCAGCAGTCCAATTGACACCATTAAAAACGATGGGTAGTGAAGCATTCTTAAAATATGGCTGAACTAAATAACGAGATGCATTATCATCGGAAACAATCATAATATCCGGTTTAAATTCTTCAATTAGTTTTTTTGCTTCGAGTGCTTTTTTACGAATAAATTCTGGTGACGTATTACGCTTAGAATCCATATAGAATTTTTGCAATTCGCATTTGCGAGCAAGTCCTTTTTCAACTCCCGCTTCAATGCCATCATTCCACACATAACCTTGATGATAAGACATCACGTGTAAGCAACGCGGTAACGCAAGTGCTGTTGAAATATTGCCAACAAGCAATATAAACACCAACATGTAAAATCCCTTTCGATTCATTACACTATAAGCCTATAAAAGGTAATGTTAATGTAAATACCTTATTCTGTTAGCATTATAGCAACTGCACCATTATATGGAATAGCATCCGCTCGTTATGACAAAAACCTTTGATGTTCAAATTAAAACCAGTATCAATGAAATTCCGGCTCAGCAATGGCAACAACTTGATCAAGATGGCAACCCTTTCCTTAGTTATGCTTTTTTAGCCGCACTTGAGAACCATGATTGTCTTGATAAGTGGGGTTGGCTACCACGATTTATCACCTTGTTCGATAGTAATCAACAACTCATCGCCGCACTCCCGATGTACTTAAAAGACAATTCCTATGGTGAATTTGTGTTTGATTGGGCGTGGGCAGATGCCTATTCACGACAAGGCCTACGTTATTACCCTAAATTAGTCGTATCGGTACCTTATACACCAGCAACCGGTCCACGCTTGCTCACCCATCAAGATCATGATGCAACACAATTACGTACGTTCCTCATGGAGGCAGCGTTAAACTATGCTAAATCTATTCACGTATCTTCCTTACATTATCTGTTCACGACTGAAACGGAAACGAATCAACTTGAACAAACAGGACTATTACGACGTAGCGGCTGCCAGTTTCATTGGCAAAATAACCAATACCATACATTTGATGATTTTTTAGCTACCCTGTCATCCAAAAAACGTAAGCAGATTCGTAAAGAACGCCGTGATGTCATCAATGCAGGTTTGGAGATCGAGCTGTTACATGGCAAAGAGACGCAGAGTGAACATTGGGACGTTTTTCATCGTTTTTATACTTCCACGTTTAGTCGTAAAAGCGGTTATGCCACGCTGACAAAAGATTTTTTTGAAGCCCTATCTCACAACATGCCAGATCAAGTTATTTTGGTCCTCGCTAAGCATCAAGGAGAATATGTTGCGGCTACGTTTAACTTACTGGGTGAAAATATCTTGTACGGGCGACACTGGGGGTGCAACAAAACCTTCAATGGGCTACATTTTGAGTTATGTTATTACCAACTTATTGAGTATTGCATTGAACATGGCATTGAAAAATTTGAAGCTGGCGCGCAAGGTGAGCATAAGTTAAGCCGCGGTTTTTTACCGACAACCACTTGGTCGGCACATTGGTTAGCGCACCCAGAGTTCAGCCAAGTCATTGCTGAATTCTTACAACATGAACAGAAAGGCATTCAAGACTATATTGATGTATTAAGCGAACATTCACCGTTTAAGAAAATAGACGACATCACATGAGCAATAATAATGATATACATGACTTATACTGGATGGATCCTGATGATCCATCAGCCCCCTTCCCACCACTAGAATATGCGTTAACTGATCCGGATGGATTATTGGCTTTTGGCGGCGACTTGTCTGTGCCCAGACTCGTCAATGCCTACCAACACGGTATTTTTCCCTGGTATAGTGAGGGGCAGCCGATTATGTGGTGGTCGCCAGACCCACGCACTGTTCTGTTACCTGAAAATATAAAAATCTCTCGCAGTCTAGCTAAAACATTACGCAAGCAACCGTATCAGATTACCTTAAACAAGGCTTTCGCTGAGGTCATCAGTGCCTGTGCAACACCTCGTAACGATGATGAAGGCACCTGGATCACCGATGACATGCAGCAAGCATATTGTGTATTGCATGACGAAGGTCATGCACATTCAATCGAAGCATGGCAAGACGGAGTACTTGTCGGTGGTCTATATGGCATTGGCATCGGTCAGGTGTTTTTTGGAGAGTCGATGTTTGCACGGGCTAACGATGCATCTAAAATCGCTTTTGTACATCTTGTGCAACACTTAAACCAGGCTGGATACAAAATGATTGATTGTCAGGTGGACTCTGCCCATTTACAAAGCCTGGGTGCAACACAAATATCGCGGCATCAATTTTCAGAAAACTTATCCCAGTATTGTGAGAAACAAATAGAACCTTCACACTGGCAAGCACGGCCACTAACGATGGATGCAAACTAACAATGGGCACATTGCATCACGAATCCTTAGATTTTTATTTAACCCCTGAACACGAATGCAGTTACCTGCCCTCGCAACAAGCCATGACCTTGTTTGCGGATCCTTCTGTGTGCATCAATACCAACTTATACAGTGAGCTCATTCAACATGGCTTTCGCCGCAGTGGCACACATGTTTATCGGCCTCGTTGCCCAATGTGCGATGCCTGTCTGCCTATCCGTCTTAGCGCTGACGATTTCCAGCCTTCTCGCAGCCAACGACGGGTTTGGAAACGCAATCAAGATCTTACTATTCACATTGTGGCGGCAGAATACAATGATGAACACTTTCAGCTTTACCGTCACTATATGCATACTCGGCATGCAGGCGGTGGTATGGACAACCCAGATCCGGAAAAATACAGCGAATTTATGCTTAACCCCTATATTGACGCATGTCTTGTTGAATTCCGTCACCAGGATAAATTATTGGCGGTCGCCAGCATTGATAAGCTAAATAATGCCCTTTCTGCCGTTTATACTTTTTTTGATCCCGAGGAATCCGCCCGCAGCCTTGGTGCAATGGCGATCCTGTGGCAAGTCGAACAGGCTAAGCAACAAAAAATTGAATATATTTATCTCGGTTATTGGATAAAAACCTGCCCAAAAATGGTCTATAAAAGTAAGTACCGTCCTTTTGAGATATTTCAGGAAGGACACTGGCAAACATATGAAAATTAATTATTTAATACAAAACAATGAGTTAACATTTTTTAACGTTTTTAGGCCTAAAGTGGTCTGCACTTTGCACGTTATAGCTTATAACGGCCTTGCATAGTAAAGGAGACGAATATGTTGAGCTTTATTTACCGCATGATGAGAGACTTTGAATTGGAACATGGCATGAAGCCAAATGTGCTGCATCTAAGTCACGAACACTTTGATCGACTTCGTGAAGATTTTCTCGATCCGGACAATATTGAAGCTATTATTAATCGCCTCGAAATGGAGATCGTTATCGAGAGAAACACCTTACATCCACATTTATCATGGATGGAATCTTCTTACCGGAAAGCCGCTTCTTTCTAAATCCAGCGTCCTCCCATCCACCAGACAGCCCTTTACGGGGCCGTTTTGGCCACTTTCTCACCTTTTACATTGTAACTAAGGCCAAGTTAGGGCATTATTCGCGCCGTTATCAGCAACATGATGTTTGCCAAAGCAAACAACTGAATGGGATTTATGGCTAAAGAAGAAGCAATTGAAATGGAAGGAACGGTCGTCGAGACCCTCCCTAATACAATGTTCCGCGTTGAACTGGAAAACGGTCACGTTGTTACGGCACATATCTCTGGCAAAATGCGTAAGCACTACATTCGTATTCTTACTGGCGACACCGTAACCGTTGCACTAACACCTTATGATTTAAGCAAAGGTCGCATTACTTACCGCGCACGTTAACCTTTAGTGAACGGGTTGCTCCTGTTCATCTTCGGTCATGATTTCTAACTGTAAACCGTCTTTATCCACAGTAATGCGAACATGACCACCATGCACTAACCGTCCAAACAGTAATTCTTCTGCTAATGGCTTTTTAATCTTGTCTTGAATCAAACGACTCATTGGGCGTGCGCCCATTTTTTTATCAAAACCATTTTCGGCGAGCCACGTTTGTGCTGCATCGTCTAATTCAATCGTGACATGTTTATCTTGTAACTGGGCTTCCAGTTCAAAGATAAATTTATTCACTACATGTTCAATTGTGCTGCGACCTAATGCATCAAACCAAATTACACTATCAAGTCTGTTTCTAAACTCGGGAGAGAAAGTTCGATTAATCACTTCAGTATTATCTTTGTCGTGATCTTGTTCGGTGAAGCCAATGCTTGGACGACTCATGTGTTCTGCCCCTGCATTGGTGGTCATCACAATCACCACATTACGAAAATCTGCCTTGCGACCATTGTTGTCGGTTAATGATCCGTGATCCATCACTTGCAGTAATAAATTAAATACATCGGGATGAGCTTTTTCAATTTCATCTAATAACAACACTGCATGCGGTTGTTTCGTAACAGCCTCGGTTAACAAACCACCTTGATCAAAACCAACATAACCGGGTGGTGCACCAATCAAACGCGACACAGTATGGCGTTCCATGTATTCCGACATATCAAAACGAATTAACTCCACACCCATAATGCGTGCAAGCTGTCGCGTCACTTCAGTTTTACCCACACCGGTTGGTCCTGCAAATAAAAATGCACCAATTGGGCGACTATTGGTGCCTAAACCAGAGCGCGACATTTTGATTGCCGTTGCCAAACTATCAATGGCTTTATCCTGCCCATAAATAACCATTTTAAGATCTTGATCCAGTTTCTTAAGCATATCTTTATCAGACGAGGAAACTTTTTTAGGTGGAATACGCGCAATACTCGCGACCACACGTTCAATATCACCCACACCAATGGTCTTTTTACGTTTAGATGCAGACTGCAAGCGTTGATACGCGCCCGCTTCATCAATCACATCAATCGCTTTATCAGGAAGATGACGATCATTAATATAGCGTTCCGACAGTTCTGCTGCTGCACGCATAGATTGCTTGGTGTATTTCACCTCATGAAAATCTTCAAAACGTGATTTCAAACCCATTAAAATTTGCACAGCTTCATCTACACTTGGTTCATTGACATCAATTTTCTGAAAGCGCCGCGCAAGCGCACGATCTTTTTCAAAAATACCGCGATACTCCTGATAAGTGGTTGAGCCCATACATTTCAGTTCGCCAGACGCGAGCATCGGCTTAATTAAATTTGATGCATCCATCACTCCACCGGATGCCGCACCCGCACCAATGATGGTATGAATTTCATCAATAAACAAAATCGCATGCGGTTGTTGTTTTAACTGTTTAAGAATGCCTTTTAAACGTTTCTCAAAGTCACCGCGATATTTCGTGCCTGCCAACAACGCGCCCATATCCAATGAATAAATCACGCTCTCATTTAATACTTCTGGCACCTCACCCTCAACGATCATTAACGCAAGGCCTTCTGCAATGGCTGTTTTACCTACGCCGGCCTCGCCAACAAACAAAGGGTTATTTTTACGACGGCGACATAAGATTTGTACCGCACGTTGTATTTCTTGTGAACGACCAATCAATGGATCAATCTTACCTTGGCTTGCTTGTTCATTTAAATTAACCGCGTAACTTTCCAGTGGTGACTGAGGTTGGGGCTCGGCGGTTTCTTCATCAATCTCTACGCTAAATTCCTCATCCGCATCATCTTCAATTTTAGAAATACCGTGCGATAAATAATTAACAATATCTAAACGTGTAACACCTAGCTTATTTAAAAAATACACTGCTTGTGAATCTGGCTCACTGAAAATAGCGACTAATACATTTGCACCCGTCACTTCTTGTTTGCCTGAAGACTGCACATGAAAAACGGCGCGCTGCATGACACGCTGAAACCCCAAGGTTGGTTGTGTTTCACGTTCATCTTGTTCGGGTATTAATGGGGTTGTTTCATCCAGAAATTCATTCAAGTCTGCTTGCAGTGCTGCAAAGTCAGCGCCGCAAGCACGTAATACCAGTGCAGCATCAGGATTATCCAGTAAGGCGAGCAGTAAATGCTCAACCGTCATAAATTCGTGTTTCTTGTCACGCGTTTCCTTGTAAGCAAGATTTAAAGTGAACTCAAGTTCTTTACTCAACATAGGGGTTTCCTCAACCGTCTTCTTCCATGACACATTTTAATGGGTGCTGATTTTCTTTTGCGTAAGCATTGACTAACTCAACCTTGGTCTCCGCCACATCGCGGCTATAAACACCGCAAACGCCCATACCTTTAGTATGTACGTTCAACATCACCTGTGTTGCCTTTTCACGATTCATACTGAAAAAATCCTCAAGAATATGCACCACAAATTCCATCGGCGTGAAATCATCATTCAATAACAACACCTTATAGCGAGGTGGTCGCTTCAACTTTGGCTTGGCTTCTTGTAACGCCAGACCATCATCATCGTTATGTCTTATCTCTTTACTCATACTGACTCTATCTAACTTCAATTATGGTTCAAAATCTACTACTTAGCATCTTGATTACTCTGCCAAGTTATTCACTGCTAAGCCCAAATTAACATTAAGCACCTGTAATAACACACTTTTTACCTGAGTTTATAGTAGTTGACTAATTTTGTCGGGTTAGTTAAAAAGGTATTTGGATACTCACTCGATTATTAAGGTGGGGATGAAGTACAGTTAATCAATATGAGGGGTTAATTATGGCTCATGGCACGGTCAAATGGTTTAACAACAGCAAGGGCTATGGATTTATTTCAGATGAAGAAGAACATGAAATCTTTGCTCACTTTTCAAGCGTAGAAATGGATGGTTATAAAACCCTAAAACGTGGTCAACACGTCGAATTTGAGTTAATTGATGGTCCCAAGGGGCTTCAAGCACAACATATACGCCTTGATGAGGCAGAAAAAACAGAGCCTGCTGATACCCTTCATTAATCGTAATAGTTTGAGTATCTCGCCCTAAGGCGCGTTATAATGGCGTTTTATAGTCTTGCACGATGCTCGTATGTCCTTAAAAACAAACTATTCTGCGCTGGAAGCCTTTATTACCCGTGATGGCTCACAAATACGTGAGTTAATGCATCCTGTAGCGCATACCAAACTCGGTGTAGCCGCACAAAGTCTTGCCGAGGCACGCGTGGCGGTCGGTGCTTCAACTCAGCTGCATAGACATCTTCAAAGCGAAGAGCTTTATCATATTACGGCGGGTCACGGCATCATGACACTGGGGACAGAATCATTCCCAGTACAAAGCGGCGACACGGTTTGCATCAAACCTAATACACCACATTGTATTGATAATACCGGCGATAAAGAACTGATTATCCTTTGTTGTTGTTCTCCTGCTTACGCAGATGACGATACTGAATTGTTATGAGTCGTTTAATTGCCTTTAACAAACCCTTTGGTGTACTAAGCCAATTCACCGTGGAAGCCAATCACCCCACATTGGCTGATTATATTGATATTTCTAAGGTCTACCCTGCGGGAAGACTTGATCGAGACAGTGAAGGATTATTGCTGCTCACCGATGATGGCAAACTACAACAACGTATCGCTGATCCACAATTCAAGAAAACTAAAACCTATTGGGTGCAGGTTGAAAAACAACCCGATGAAGCGGCATTACAACGACTCCGCGATGGCGTTAAGTTAAAAGATGGGCTCACCCGCCCCGCAGAGGTTCTTCTCATTGATGAACCTGCTTTATGGGAAAGAAACCCACCGGTACGTTTTAGAAAAAATATTCCAACCGCTTGGCTTTCATTAACCATAAGCGAAGGTAAAAACCGCCAAGTACGCCGCATGACCGCAGCCATTGGGTACCCAACTCTACGGCTCGTCCGTGTTTCAGTGGGTGACTGGCAACTTGATAATCTGTCACCCGGCCAATGGCGTGAGGTCGAATTATCCACATGATAGAAAATAAACATATTATGGTTGGCATGTCAGGAGGTGTTGACTCCTCTGTTGCTGCACAACTTTTGATCGAACAAGGTTTTCATGTTGAAGGCCTATTCATGAAAAACTGGGAA
>CAZIWG010000068.1:0-8559 GCA_964542925.1 uncultured Granulosicoccaceae bacterium
TGCAAGGTACTGGAGGCATTCGTAAGCTTCGGTGGTCTGCACAGGGCACAGGGCACAGGGCACAGGGCAAAGGTAAAAGTGGTGGTGTCCGTGTTATCTATTACTACCATCATAAATTTATCCCTTTATTTTTATTAACCGTCTTTGGTAAAGGGGAAAAATCCAACCTTTCTAAAAGTGAGCGTAATGATTTAGCTAAATTTACTTCACTCTTGGTAAAAAATTATGGAGGTCATAATGAGTAGCGCATTTAATAGTATTAAACAGGGTCTGGATGAAGCTTTAGAATTTTCAAAAGGAAAAAAGGGCAAAGCGATTGTGCATAAATTTAGTCCCGTTGATGTAAGAAATATTCGTGCAAAAATTGGTATGTCACAAAATGAATTTGCTTCTGCTTTTGGTATATCGGTTAGTACGCTCCGTCATTGGGAACGTGGTGATCGCACGCCTAATGGTCCTGCTTTAGTTTTACTTAATGTTGTCTCTAAAGAACCTAATGCGGTACTAAAAGCATTAAAAAATTAAAATGCTAACGATACGTTCAAGGTTGACTCTAGAGAGATCGATGGGGCTAGGATCAATTGAAAAGGACTGCTTCTGACCGGACACAGACAAGATAAGAAAAATAAGGCTAGAATGGGTTGACCGGTTTAACCCACAGCCGGAAGCCGTTATTTATCATTCTGTCAATCTTGTTAATTCTGTCAAAAGCTATTTTAACTGGCTTTCACTCGTTCAATCATTTCTTCTGCATGCGCGAGTGTTTGTTTAGTGATTTCTATACCACCTAACATACGCGCAATTTCTTGACCGCGACCTGTTTCGTCTAAGGTTTTTATTTCTGTACCCGTACTGTCTTTGCCTCGCATTTTGCTAACTTGCAAATGACTGTGTGCTTGCGCGGCAACTTGTGCTAAATGGGTAACACAAAGTACTTGTCTGTTTTCTGCCAGTGCGCGCAAACGTGAACCAACAATTTCTGCTACGCCACCACCAATGCCAACATCGACTTCATCAAAAATTAAAGTGGGGATATGTACGTTGTCGGCGAGCACGACTTGTATCGCAAGACTGATGCGTGATAACTCGCCACCAGAGGCGACTTTGTTAAGTGCTTTTGCTGGTTGGCCGGGGTTGGCGCTGACAATAAATACAATTTTTTCCATGCCTAATGCAGAGGGTGAGTCGGCATTACGCGATTCAAGTTCAATTTCAAAACGACCACCGGGCATACCAAGTTCCTGCATGTGTTCGGTGACTTTTTTTGAAAGCAATGATGCTTGCTTTGTTCTGCTGCTGGTTAATTTCTTAGCCAGTTTGTTATAGTTGGCTAACTTCGCCGCGATGTCTTCTTGTAACCCTTCGAGGCGTGTTTCGGCATGCTCAAGATTATCTAACTCTTCTTGTAGTTGCTGATGCTTCTCAGGAAGCTGCTCAGGTTTAATATGATGCTTGCGCGCAAAGTCTAAGAGCACGCCAATACGTGTTTCCACTTCTTGTAAGCGTGCCGGATCGGCATCGATACTACTAAGGTAGCTGCGTAAACCAGAAACGGCTTCTTGTATTTCTGCTAGTGCGCCGTTAAGCCCATCGGACAGTTCACCTAGTTGACCGTCAACGTCACGCAGTTCATCGAGTTCTGACACGGCGCGAGCAATCACTGTGCTAGCTGCATTATCTTCACGGTCTTCTAAACTTTCTAGGAGTTGATGCGCTGTGGTTTGTAACCGACTAACGTTGGCTAAACGAGCATGTTCGATATTAATGTCATCGTATTCGTTTGCTTGTGGTGCCAGCGTATCCAGCTCGTTGACTTGGTAACGTAACAGTTCAAGTTGTGCATCACGATCTTTTGCAGCACTGCTTAAACGTTTGTATTCATCGTTCGCTGCACGCCATGCTTGGTAATGTTTTGAAAGTGTATTTAATAATTCGGCATGGCTGGCAAAGTCATCCAATAAGCGTCGTTGTTCGTCATTGCGTAATAATGATTGGTGTTCATGTTGGCCGTGAATATCAATCAGCAATTCACCGAGCGCACGCAGTGATTGCATCGGCACAGGGCTACCGTTAATAAAACCTTTGGAACGACCTTCAGCAGCGATGGTGCGGCGAATTAAACAGTCTTCGCCATCATCTAAATCATTTTCATCAAGCCATGCTATTACATCAGGTAGTTCAGTAATATTAAAACTAGCGGCAATTTCTGCGCGTTTGCAATTCACACGTACCACACCAGCATCGGCGCGATCACCTAAGGCAAGACTGAGCGCATCAATGAGAATAGATTTACCTGCGCCAGTTTCGCCCGTAAGCGCACTCATGCCTGTGGCGAGATTAACTTCAAGCTCGTTGATAATGGCAAAATCACGAATACGAATAGTGTTTAGCATGGCGGTATTATAAGCGATGACCCCAATGGAGTTTTTGGCGCAGAATTTCGTAGTAGTTATAATCAGCAGGGTGAATCATTCGCACCGGTATTTCTTTTTTACTAATACGCACACAATCGCCAATGCCTAAATTGACATTGAGTTGTCCGTCACACGTGACTAAGGCGTCGCCGTGGTTTTTATCACTGACGCGTATTTCAATATCACTATCGGCATTAATCACGATAGGACGTTGGCTCATGGTATGTGGGCAAATAGGTACGAGCACGATGGCATCTAAACCCGGCTGCAGAATAGGACCGCCACTTGAAAGAGCATAGGCGGTTGAACCCGTGGGTGTTGAAACGATTAAACCATCAGCACGTTGTGTATTTACGTATTGCCCATTGATATAGAGATCTAATTCAATCATACGAGCGACATGACCCTTGTGAACGATAATATCGTTAAAGGCATCACTAGACGATATTTCACCCTCATCGTGCTCATATTCAAAACGACCATGCAGTAAGAAACGTTCTTCTTCTATATAATCACCATCGAGAATGGCGTTAAGACGGCCATGAATTTTTTCAGAATGAATGTCGGTTAAAAAGCCGAGTCGTCCGAGGTTGATACCGAGTAAGGGCACTTTATAGTCATTGAGCGTACGGGCCGCATTTAAGAAGGTGCCATCACCGCCGACAACGATGACTAAATCTGCTTGCTCGCCAATTTCATCACGATCCGCAACGGGCATATCGAGTTCAGGCAGCACCATGGCGCTGACTTCATCGAGCAGCACCTTACAACCACGTTCTTCGAGGATTTCATGCACAGTAGTGATTGTTTCGCCGACGGAGGTGTCACGAAATTTACCGATAATACCGACGGTGTTAAAGCTGACGGCCACGTATGAACCCCTTTAAAGCATTCTTATTAATCATTGTTCTCATTTAAGGTGCAAATTAGCACGATGGCGCGAGCCACGCCAATGTTGAAGCCGGATTGACTTCACCTTTGGCACTCTCCTATTATGAATGCTCGTGCATACTATTAAAAGACCAAAGCAATGAGCAAGCCACAACCTCTCAATGATCGCGCCCAGCATCTACTGCGTGTGCTGATAGATCGTTATATCGAGGACGGTAAACCGGTTGGTTCGCGCACACTGGCAAGAGAAACTCGGCTAGATTTAAGCCCTGCAACGATTCGCAATGTGATGTCAGATCTTGAGGAGTTGGGTTTGGTTGCTGCGCCACATACCTCAGCAGGGCGTATTCCCACAGTAAAAGGCTACCGTTTCTTCGTTGATACCTTATTATCATTGCAACCACTGGATGATATTGAGATTGAGCAGTTACAAACTCGTTTTGACGAAGAAAATGACGAACAAGGCCTACTTAATTCAGTCTCAGATATGCTTTCCGGTATCACCCATCTCGCTGGCGTGGTGACATTGCCTAACCGCAATGTCGGTGCGTGGCGACATATGGAATTCTTGCCGATGTCCGAAAATCGGGTCTTGACGGTAGTGGTCGGCAATGATGACCAAATTCAGAACCGTATTTTTACTACGGCTCGCCCATTTAGTCCCGCTGAACTACAACAAGCATCTAACTACTTAAATAGTATGTTTAGTGGCAAAGGCTTCGCGGAGGTGCGCACCGCCATTGTGCGTGAAATGCATGAGGCGAAAGAGCGTATGGATAAACTGACCTTGGCGACCATGGAAATGGCGGATCAGGTCTGCCAGAGTGCGGAACGTCAGGATGACTTTGTGTTAGCAGGCGAAACCAATCTAATGGGCGTTAATGAGCTATCGAATATTGATAAATTACGAGACTTATTTGATGCTTTCAACACTAAGCGTGATATTTTGCATATTTTGGACGGATGTCAGCAAGCAGATGGGGTGCAAATCTTTATTGGTGAAGAATCTGGCTACCACCCGCTGGATGAATGCAGTGTTATTACCTCACCTTATAAGGTTGATGGTGAGGTTGCTGGTGTCCTCGGTGTTATTGGTCCGACCCGTATGGCGTATGAAAGAGTTATTCCCATTGTCGATATAACAGCAAAATTACTCAGTAGCACCTTGAAGCTACGAAATTAAACCCTATATAGAGTACATCTTTTATGAATTCCGGTTGTTTTGGCTGGAGTAAGGGTGGTTTTGGCCGCCTTTTGTGACCATTTTTGGAGTAAAAATGAGCGAAGAACAGAAGAACGAAGAGGTTGAGCAGGATATTCAAGGTGAAGTTGTCGAGTCTGTCGACAGTGACTCAACTGAATCAGATGATGTAGATGCGACCATTGAGCATGGTGATCCGATTGCATTGTTAGAAGACGCGCGTAGCAAAGCCGACGAACATTGGAACTTGTATCTGCGCACACAGGCTGAAATGGATAATTTGCGTAAACGCGCCGAACGCGACGTACAAAACGCACATAAATTTGGCGTTGAGAAGTTGGTCGGTGAATTACTGCCGGTGATGGACAGCATGGAAATGGGTATGTCAGCAGTGGATAGCAGCGATGATGCGACGGCTAAACTGGTCGAGGGCATGGAGTTGACGTTAAAGATGTTTGTCGATGCCTTGCAAAAGGTCGGTGTTACTCAAGTTGACCCGATGGGCGAAGTATTTAACCCTGAATTTCATCAAGCAATGAGCATGGTTGAAAACCCCGATGTAGAACCCAATACAGTGATTGCAGTCATGCAAAAGGGCTATTTATTGAATGATCGGCTGGTTCGCCCGGCAATGGTGGTGGTGGCTAAGGCTCCTACTGCAGAATAACTGAAAAAAGTGTGACTTTTTATATATCAGGGACTTGAAGCAACTCTTAGTAACCCCATATATAACACAAGATTAATTTATTGAATTTAAACGGAGAACAATCATGGGCAAAATCATCGGAATCGACTTAGGAACAACTAATTCCTGTGTGTCGGTGATGGAAGGTAAAGAATTTCGCGTCATCGAAAATGCGGAAGGCGATCGTACCACACCGTCTATTGTCGCCTTTGCTGACGATAATGAAGTATTAGTAGGGCAGTCGGCCAAGCGTCAAGCAGTAACAAATCCTGAAAATACCGTATTTGCGGTAAAACGTCTGATTGGGCGTAAGTTTGACGATGCTGAAGTACAAAAAGATATTTCTATGGTGCCTTACAAAATTGTAAAGGCAGACAATGGCGATGCATGGGTAGAAGCGCACGGCAACAAAATGGCCGCGCCTGAAGTATCAGCACGTATTTTGATGAAAATGAAAAAGACCGCTGAAGATTACCTTGGTGAAGAAGTTACTGAAGCCGTTATTACGGTGCCAGCTTACTTCAACGATTCACAGCGTCAGGCAACCAAAGATGCCGGTAAGATCGCGGGTCTTGATGTAAAACGTATTATCAATGAGCCAACTGCGGCAGCATTGGCTTACGGAATTGATAAAAAACCAGGTGATAGCAAAGTTGTTGTTTATGATTTAGGTGGTGGTACGTTTGATGTATCTATCATTGAAATTGCAGACATTGATGGCGAACATCAAATCGAAGTGTTATCTACTAACGGTGACACATTCCTTGGTGGTGAAGATTTTGATTTACGTTTAATCGAATACCTTGCAGACGAATTCAAGAAAGACAACGGTGTTGATCTGCACAATGACCCACTGGCATTACAACGTCTTAAAGAAGGCGCTGAAAAAGCCAAGATTGAATTGTCTTCATCACAGCAAACAGATATTAACTTGCCTTACATCACAGCAGATGCCAGTGGCCCTAAGCATCTTAATATTAAATTAACCCGCGCTAAACTTGAGTCACTGGTTGATGAATTGATTCAACGCACAATCGAACCATGTAAAGTGGCGTTAAAAGATGCAGGCATTTCTGCATCAGAAATTGATGATGTGATTTTGGTTGGTGGTCAAACACGTATGCCTAAGGTTCAAGAAGCAGTTCAAAACTTCTTTGGCAAAGAACCACGCCATGATGTAAACCCTGATGAAGCGGTTGCGATTGGTGCAAGTATTCAAGGTGGTGTATTAGGCGGCGACGTGACTGATGTGCTGTTACTTGATGTCACACCGTTGTCTCTTGGTATTGAAACCATGGGCGGTGTCATGACTAAGTTGATTGATAAGAATACAACGGTTCCGACCAAGGCATCGCAAATCTTCTCAACAGCGGATGACAACCAAACAGCAGTAACGGTACACGTGCTTCAAGGCGAACGTGAACAAGCGGCTGCGAATAAATCACTGGGTCGTTTTGACTTGGCAGACATTCCACCAGCATCACGCGGCACACCACAAATTGAAGTAACGTTTGATATTGATGCAAACGGTATCTTGAACGTATCAGCGAAAGACAAGGCAACCGGTAAAGAGCAGTCAATTATTATCAAGGCATCCAGTGGTTTGTCTGATGAAGAAATTGAAAATATGGTTAAGGATGCTGAAGCGCACGCCGAGGAAGACAAAAAGTTCCACGAGCTCGTTGCTGTGCGTAACACGGCTGAGCAAATGATTCATGGTTTACAAAAATCCATGGCCGACATGGAAGACGACAAGTTTGAAGATGGCGAGAAAGAAGCCATTGAAGCCGCGATTAAAGAACTTGAAGATGTGAAAGATGGCGATGACAAAGAAGCCATTGAAGCTAAGACCAAAGCATTGGGCGAAGCATCACAGAAAATGGCAGAACGCATGTATGCACAAGATAGTGCTGGTGCGGCGGGTGCAGATGCGGCCGGAGCAGCAGGCGCTTCAGCTGATGCAGGCGCAGGCGAAGATGATGTGGTTGATGCCGAGTTCGAAGAAGTCGACGACAAAAAATAATTAGTCGAAAGGTTGTGAAAAACGGACTCCGGTAGCCTGTAAAAAGGGTGCCGGAGTTATGTGTGTAATGGGGTGCAGAAAAATATGTCAAAACGTGATTACTATGAAGTGTTGGGTGTAGCAAAAAACGCCAGTGAGGCAGAGCTTAAAAAAGCTTATCGTCGCTTGGCGATGAAGCATCATCCTGATCGCAATCCCGACAGTAAAGAAGGCGAAGAAAAGTTCAAGGAAGCCAAAGAGGCTTATGAAGTTCTAACAGATGCACAAAAACGTTCCGCCTATGATCAATTTGGTCATGCCGGTGTTGATCCTTCAATGGGCGCAGGCCCCGGTGGTGCAGCAGGGCAGGGTAACTTCAGCGATATCTTTGGTGATATTTTTGGCGACATTTTTGGTGGAGCAGGCGGCGCTCAACAAGGTAGTCGTGCTTACCGTGGTGCCGACCTTCGTTATAACATGACCTTAAGTCTTGAAGATGCCGTGGCAGGGACTACGGTGAAAATTCGTGTCCCCACGATGGTAAAGTGTGGCGCCTGTTCGGGTACGGGTGCAAAGAAAGGCACATCACCGGTTAAATGTTCAACCTGTGATGGTCATGGTCAAGTTAGAATGCAACAGGGCTTTTTCTCTGTACAACAAACTTGCCCCACTTGTCATGGTAGTGGTCAGGAAATTAAAGATCCGTGTCATGCTTGTCATGGTCAAGGACGTATTCAAGAACAAAAAACCTTATCGGTTAAAATTCCACCCGGCGTTGATAATGGCGATCGCATTCGCTTAGGTGGTGAAGGTGAAGCGGGTGAGCACGGTGGACCTGCTGGTGATTTGTATGTGCAAATCAGTGTCAAAAAACACGCTATCTTTGATAGACAAGATAATCATCTTTACTGCGAAATGCCTGTTGATATTGTTACCGCAGCACTCGGTGGTGAGCTGGAAGTGCCCACACTCAGCGGTCGGGTTAAATTAAAAATCCCTGCAGGGAGTCAAAGTGGTAAATCGTTCAGACTTAAAGGTAAAGGTGTTAAATCAGTGCGCGGCGGTAGTGTAGGTGACTTAATGTGCACCATTGCCGTTGAAGTGCCCGTGAATCTAAATGGTAAGCAAAAAGAATTGTTACAACAGTTTGGCGATAGTTTAAATGGCAATGGTAAACATAGCCCGCTGACAAAATCCTGGGTAGTCGGCGTTAAAAAATTCTTTGATGAGATGAAATTCTAGAGATCTTAAAGATCTGCTGCAGAAAAATGTTTGCCGCAGAAGCGTGGAGATGCAGAGGACAAAAAACTTCCCGTCATTGCGAGCGGTAGCGCGGCAATCTCTGAAATTCAAGGACTCCCTATAA
>CAZIWG010000068.1:8659-11948 GCA_964542925.1 uncultured Granulosicoccaceae bacterium
TCAAGGACTCCCTATAAAGATTGCTTCACAGTGTTCGCAATGACGGCAATGACGGTAATGACGGCAATGATGGATATCAGCGATCATTAGATGAACTAAGCGACCTTCAGACGATCTAAGTGCTTACCTTAATTCTTATGCTAGAATCTCCCCTAAGTTAATTCTTCAACAGGTTCAAAAACATGACTCGAATTGCAATAACAGGTGCCGCCGGTCGAATGGGGCGTGCGTTACTCGAAGCTGGTCAAAACACAGATGGTATTGATGTGACTACCGCGATTGAACGTGTTGGTAGTTCAGTGATTGGTGCGGATGCCGGCGAAGTGGCGGGTATTGGCTCAATGGCATTGGCAATTGCCGATGACTTATCTCAAGTTACGGATGCTTTCGACGTATTTATCGACTTTACCCGACCAGAAGTGAGTCTTGAAAATATCCGCATTTGCCGTGAAGCGGGTAGACGTATGGTGATTGGCACCACGGGTTTCGATGAAATAGGTAAACAAGCCATTGCGGATGCGGCACAAGATATCGCGATTGTGTTTGCGCCGAATATGAGTGTTGGCGTGAATTTATGTTTTAAGTTACTTGATATCGCTGCTCGGGTAATGGGTGATGAGGTGGATATCGAGGTTATTGAGGCTCATCATCGCCACAAAGTTGATGCACCGTCTGGTACAGCCTTACGTATGGGTGAAGTGGTTGCCGATGCGCTTGGACGAGATCTAAATGATTGTGCTGTGTATGGACGAGAAGGCAATACCGGCGAACGAGACAGAAAAACCATTGGATTTGAGACGATTCGTGCCGGTGACATTGTCGGTGACCATACCGTTTTGTTTGCCGATATAGGTGAAAGAGTGGAGATCACGCATAAAGCGTCAAGTCGCCTGACCTTTGCCAATGGAGCCGTCCGTGCCGCTAAGTGGTTGATGTCACATGAGTCAGGTTTGTTTGATATGCAAGATGTGCTCGATCTGAAATAAATCTTCTAAAAGTCACTGAAAAGTGGCTTTGGCTTCTTCCCCGAAAGCCAGCCATGCTGTAGAATCCTCTTCCGGTCGGACATCTGTTCAGACCACGCAAGTTCAATAGAATTTCAGGCGGGAGGCTTCCATTTGGGCCCTCCCGCTTCGAGTATCTGAGGATGGAGGTTCTGTGCGCCAACCTGCACTGTTAGTTCTAGAAGACGGTAGCCTATTTCATGGCGAATCGATTGGTATTGAGGGTAAAACCTCAGGCGAAGTTGTTTTTAATACTTCGATGACAGGCTATCAGGAAATCCTCACCGATCCTTCCTATGCCCAACAAATTGTTACCTTAACTCCTTCGCATGTCGGTAATACTGGTACCAACGCTGAAGACTTTGAGTCTAAGCAGGTATCAGCGAGCGGTTTAGTGATAAAGAATTTGCCATTGCTGCACAGCAGCTGGCGTGCTGAGCAATCCTTAGAGGAATTTCTTAAAGCTAATAACGTGGTGGCGATTGCTGATATCGACACACGTCGCCTAACGCGCATTCTTCGTGAGAAGGGTGCACAAAGTGGCTGTATCATCACGGGCGATAACATTGATGAAGCCGCCGCGCTTGAATTTGCGAAACAATTCCCCGGTTTGAAAGGCATGGATTTAGCCAAGGAAGTCACGACCGATAAGCAATATGATTGGTCACTGAGTACGTGGGAATTGGGTGAAGGTTATCCCTCTAAAGAAGCCAAGTTACAGACTTACCACGTGGTCGCTTACGATTTTGGTGTAAAACATAATATTTTACGCATGCTTACTGAGCGCGGTTGTAAAGTGACCGTAGTACCGGCACAAACACCTGCTGCGAATGTATTGGCAATGAATCCAGATGGTGTGTTCTTATCTAATGGTCCGGGTGATCCAGAACCCTGTGATTATGCGATTAACGCAATTAAAGACATTCTTGAAAAATCAGTGCCGATTTTTGGTATCTGTTTAGGGCACCAATTATTGTCACTTGCTTCCGGTGCCAAAACCATGAAGATGAAATTTGGTCATCATGGTGCCAATCATCCCGTGCAAGATGTTGAAACTAAAGAAGTCATGATCACCAGTCAGAACCACGGTTTTGCGGTTGATGATGCAAGCTTGCCTGATTGTCTTAAAGCGACTCATCGTTCTTTGTTTGATCGTTCATTACAAGGCGTGGCACGCACTGACAAACCTGCATTTAGTTTTCAAGGTCATCCGGAAGCTAGCCCAGGGCCGCACGATGTATCCCCGTTGTTCGACAATTTCATTGATATGATGAAAGCGAACGCTGAGTAAGTTTTATTTTTTGACAGGATTTACAAGATTAACAGGATGTTAATTAGTTAATTAAGAGCGTGTTTTTAAATTATGTTCATCTTGCAAATTCTGTCTAATGTATTTTAATTTTTTAAAGAGCTGATATGCCAAAACGTACTGACATAAAAAGTGTTCTAATTATTGGTGCAGGTCCAATCGTTATTGGGCAGGCATGTGAATTCGATTACTCGGGTGCACAAGCCTGTAAAGCACTGCGTGAAGAAGGCTACCGAGTTATTCTTGTCAACTCGAACCCTGCCACAATCATGACCGATCCTGAAACAGCGGATGCTATTTACATAGAACCGATCACTTGGCAAACCGTTCGCAATATTATTGAAAAAGAAAAACCTGATGTGTTGCTACCCACCATGGGCGGTCAAACGGCATTAAACTGTGCCTTGGATTTAGATCGTGAAGGTGTTCTTGAAGAACACGGTGTAGAAATGATCGGCGCATCGCGTGACGCAATTGATAAAGCCGAAGATCGTGATCGTTTCCGTGTTGCGATGCAAAAAATTGGTCTAGACATGCCCAAGGCAGCCGTCGCGCACAGTCTGGAGGAAGCGTGGCAAGTACAAGCACAAGTGGGTTTCCCTACTGTTGTACGTCCCTCGTTTACCATGGGCGGCAGTGGTGGCGGTATTGCCTACAACAAGGAAGAGTTTGAAGAAATTTGTTTGCGTGGCTTAGATCTGTCACCAACCAATGAATTATTGGTTGAAGAATCCATTCTCGGTTGGAAAGAATACGAAATGGAAGTGGTGCGGGATAATAAAGACAACTGCATCATTATTTGTTCGATTGAAAACCTTGATCCAATGGGTGTTCACACAGGTGATTCGATTACGGTTGCACCGGCACTCACGCTAACAGACAAAGAATATCAAATCATGCGTAATGCCTCGTTGGCAGTACTGCGTGAAATCGGTGTGGATACCGGTGGCTCCAATGTACAGTTTGCCATTAATCC
>CAZIWG010000069.1:0-11916 GCA_964542925.1 uncultured Granulosicoccaceae bacterium
AATGACATCGCAATACGATGATCCCCATGGCTATCCACCTCGCCACCTTTAAAGGTTCCCGGCTGTATGACAATCCCGTCTGGCGTCGGTTCCACATCAATACCTAATGCCAATAGTCCATCGGCCATCACCTGAATACGGTCACTTTCTTTAACGCGTAATTCTTCAGCTCCCGTTAAACGGGTAACGCCCTCGGCACAAGCAGCCGCCACAAAAATGGCTGGGAATTCATCAATAGCCAGCGGCACCAGTTCTTCCGGGATATCGATACCCTTTAATGGTGCAGATTTCACCCGAATATCTGCCACTGGCTCACCACAAATGACTTGTTGGTTTGTCAGGTTAATGTCTGCGCCCATCAGCTTAAGAATACTGATCACACCGTCTCGAGTTGGGTTAATCCCGACATTTTCTAACAAAATGTCCGAGCCTTCGGCAATAGACGCTCCCACCATAAAGAACGTGGCTGATGAAATATCCGCCGGTACATCAATCTTGGTCGCGGTGAGTTTGCCACCACCTTTAACACAGGCCGTCGCACCGTTGCGATCTACCTCATAACCGAAGCCTTGCAACATACGCTCAGTATGATCACGGGTCGGCGCGGGTTCTGTAATACAGGTTTTCCCTTCAGCATACAGTCCCGCCAGCAACAAACAGGATTTCACTTGTGCACTCGCCATCGGCAAGGTGTAAGTAATACTGTTTAACTGACTATCGCCATGAATTTCAAGCGGTGGTGTGCCTGTTTCAGTAGTATCTATAATTGCACCCATCTCACGCAATGGATCGGTCACCCGCCGCATAGGTCGCGTACTTAATGATTCATCACCCGTCAATGTCACTGTAAAATTCTGCCCCGCACACAAACCCGCCATGAGTCGCATCGAGGTACCCGAGTTACCTAAATCTAATGGTGTATCGGGTTGCGTTAAGCCATGCAGTCCAACGCCATGAATACGCACTTGTCCTTCACCACTATGTTCTATCTCAACGCCCATGGCACGAAATGCACGCATGGTAGAAAGACAATCTTCGCCTTCAAGAAAACCACTGACATCGGTAATGCCCTCAGCCAAAGAACCAAACATAATACTGCGATGTGAAATAGATTTGTCACCCGGTACGCGTATATTACCTTTTAGGCAACCACCGTGCCGTGCAACAAATGTTGTTTTAGTTGACGTACTCATGTTGTTCTCAACAATTCTGATCACGCGCTGCTTTTGCGCGTTGAAATAATTTTAAAATAAAATCACTGTCCTGCGATTCAATTGCCTTGGTCAGATTAGACAAGTCATCACTAAAGCGATTTAGAACATCTAATAATGCATCACTATTATTCAAACAGATGTCATGCCACATTTGCGGGTCACTGGATGCGATACGCGTAAAATCTTTAAAGCCCCCTGCGGCAAACTGAAAAATTTCCCGGTGCTCATGCATTTGTGCCAAGGTATCCACTAATGTGTAAGCCAGCGCATGTGGTAAATGACTTGTTGCAGCTAATACCTCATCATGATGTTCAACAGACAAAGACTGAACATCGGCACCGGCGGCGTGCCACATTTTTGTGATCATTTGCGTTGCTGTAGCGTCGGTTTCTTCCAGTGGTGTTAAAATAACTCGTTGCCCTTGGTAGAGTTCTGCAAAAGACGCGTCGACACCACTTTGTTGTGTACCCGCTATCGGGTGCCCAGGAACAAAACATGACAATTCATCACCTAGCATTTCTCGCGCGTCACAGACGACGTTGCCTTTGACGCTTCCAACATCAGTGATCACCGCATCAGATTTTATGGCATCTGCTAATTCTGCAAACACCGCTTTCATTGCGCCAACGGGTACGGCGATAACAATCACATCGGCATCAGCAGCGGCTTTGGAAATAGACATTTCAAAACTATCGGCAACACCTAATTCAACCGCATGCTCAAGATGTTGAATGTCTCGCCCAACGGCGACAACATGCTTAACATAGTCGGCTTGTTTTAATGCGCGCGCTAACGAACCACCAATCAAACCTATACCAATAATACACAGTTTATTGATCATGATTGCAACACCTCTGTGAGTGCATCAATACAACGTTGATTTTCTTGTTCTGTACCTACTGTGATGCGAATGAATTCAGGCATCTCGTAATTATCAACCGGACGAACGATCACTCCTTTTTGTAGTAACTGTTCAAATACATCCCGACCATTTTGCTTAACATTAATGCAAATAAAATTCGCGGCAGTTGGGATCCATTCAAGTCCTAATTCAATACACGCTTGATGGTATTGCTCTAAACCTGTTTTATTTAATGCCAAACTATTTTCTAAATGTTGCGTATCTGATAATGCCGCAACCGCCGCCACCATAGCTAAACTATTTACATTAAACGGTTGGCGAACTCGGTTTAGGAAATCAGCAATCTCTGCTGAAGATAAACTGTAGCCAATTCGTAATGCGGCTAAGCCATAGGCTTTAGAAAAAGTTCGTGTGACAATCAAGTTAGGTGTTTGCGCTAAATACTGCTGTGCCGATTCGTATTCAGGGAAAAGTGCTTGTGCATATTCAAAATAAGCTTCGTCAATGACGACAATAACATGTTCCGGAACGGCTTTAATAAAATCACTTAATGCATATTTCGCAATACAGGTACCGGTAGGGTTGTTGGGATTAGCAATAAAGACCACGCGCGTTTTGTCAGTTATCACTGCTAACATCGCATCAAGATCATTGCCCCAGTCTTTAGCGGGGACAATCACCGCTTTAGCACCCACTGCCTGCGTAACAATCGGGTAAACCGCAAAAGCATGTTGAGAAAACACCACTTCGTTCTCAGCTGAAACAAAGGCTCTGGTCAATAATTCAAGGATATCATTAGAACCATTGCCAATCGTAATTTGTTCAACTGGGACTGAATGTTTTTCTGCTAACACTTGCTTTAATGCAAAGCCATTACCATCAGGATAACGTGACAACTCGGGTAAGGCAGCCTTCACCGCACCAATAACCTGCTGACTAGGACCGAGTGGGTTTTCATTTGAGGCGAGTTTAATAATATTGCTTAAACCCAGTTCGCGTTCGAGTTCTTCAACGGGTTTACCTGGCTCATACGGGCGCAAGCCACATACACCGGGTAACGCGAGCGCTTCTATCGCAATGCCGTGTGTTTTGCTATTCATAAGGACAGCTTACAAAACAGCCTTAGGGTAAGAACCCAATACTTTTAACATTGCCGCGTCTTTTTCAAGTGCCTGCAATGCCTCTTTAACTGGCTCATCATCCTGATGCCCATCAATGTCTATGAAGAACACATAATCCCACATTCCTTTTCGTGAAGGACGTGATTCGATGCGGGTTAAACTCACGTTGTTCGATGCAAACGGCGCTAATAATTTATGTAATGCCGCTAGTTTATTAACAATAGATACCAACAAGGTTGTTTTATCTTGCCCACTTGCTGCGACATGATTGCGTCCGATAATTAAGAAGCGTGTAGTATTGTCAGGTTCATCTTCAATATTGGCGGTAACAATATTTAAGTTATAAATAGTAGCGGCTGTGTCACTGGCAATTGCCGCAGAGCCTTTTTCATTGGCGGCACGTTTTGCAGCATCGGCATTACTGCTTACTGCAACCCGTTCTGCATGTGGCAAATTCGCATCTAACCATTCGCGGCATTGTGCGAGTGATTGTTGGTGTGAATAAATTTTTGTAATACCATTTAACGCTGATTCAGACGATAATAAATTATGATGAATCCGTAGTTCAACCTCACCGTTAATTTGTAACGATGATTGCATGAACATATCTAGTGTGTGACTAATCACGCCCTCAGTTGAATTTTCAACCGGCACCACACCGTAATGCGCATTACCCGCTTCAACATCACGAAACACTTCATCAATCGCACCATGAGAAACGGTGTTAATACTCTGGCCAAAATGTTTCAGTGCTGCGGCTTGGGTGAAGGTTCCTTCTGGCCCTAGATAAGCAATCTTCATCGGTTCTTGCAACGCAAGACAAGCGGACATCAGCTCACGGAATAAATGCGCCACTGTTTCATCATCAAGTGGGCCATCGTTACGTTCTTGAACCATGCGTAAGACTTCTGCTTCCCGCTCGGGTCGATAGAAGTCCGTCGCTTCAACACCGTCCAGCTCAGCTTCCACACGTTTCGATTTTGCTACATCGAGCGCGCACTCAGCCCGTTGCCGTATTAACTCCTGGATTTGCTCATCTAGGCCATCAATACGAGTACGAATTTCTGGTAATGATATTTTTTTTGTCATTATTTTCTATTTACATTCTTATCAAATATTTTACATCGCACGTACAGATAAAACGCCATCAATTGCCTTAACTGTTGCAATAGTCTCATCTGAAATATCATTATCAACATCAACCACCGTATACGCAAGATCGCCACGTGATTTATTTAACATATCAATAATATTCAAACCGGCATCCGCCAAGGCAGTTGAAATTTGACCGACCATATTAGGTACGTTTGAATTCACCACACCTAAGCGGAAACCATTAGTACGCGGCATATACACCTCAGGAAAATTTACTGAGTTCGTAATATTGCCATTTTCTAGATAATCTTTAACTTGCTCTGCGACCATGATGGCACAGTTATCTTCCGCTTCTTTGGTTGAAGCGCCAAGATGAGGCAAAGTAATAACACGTTCATGTTGTTTCAATAAGTTGCTCGGAAAATCACAAACATAGGCATTCACTTTGCCTTCTTTAATTGCTGCAGATACCGCTTCGTCATCGACAATGCCATTACGTGCAAAGTTTAAAATGGTGACGTTGTCTTTCATCATTTTTAAACGTTCAGCATTAATCAGGTTGCGTGTTGCATCCACTAACGGCACGTGGAAGGTAACAAAATCAACTCGTGACAACAGATCATCAACACTATTGGCTTTTTCTACTTCCGATGACAACTTCCAAGCACTTTGCACGGTTATGTCTGGATCGTAACCCACCACTTTCATGCCTAAGCGCAATGCAACATTGGCTACTAAAATACCAATAGCACCTAAACCGATAACACCCAGTGTGCGACCTGGTAATTCAAAACCACCAAAATTCTTTTTACCGGCTTCAACTTGTTTACTGATTTCATCATCAGCACCTTCTAGTTCACGTGAGAATTCCCAGCCTTGGCAAACATTACGTGCTGCCAGTAACATACCTGCAACAACTAATTCTTTTACTGCATTGGCGTTTGCACCGGGTGCATTAAAAACTGCAACACCCTGCTCACTCATTTTATCAACTGGGATATTATTGACGCCTGCGCCTGCACGACCAATTGCCTTAGTGTTCACATCTAATTCCATGCTGTGCATGTTGAATGAACGTAATAAAATTGCATCGGGCGTACTCATTTCTGATGCCACTTCATACGCGTCACGAGGTAACCGCTCAAGACCTGCAACAGAAATATTATTTAATGTCTGGATTTTGTACATCTAGCAAACTCTCCTTAAACCTTTCTTAACCGTGGCGCTTTTCAAAATCAGCCATGAATGCAATTAAACTGTTAACACCTTCTTCTGGCATTGCGTTGTAAATACTCGCACGCATACCACCAACAGAACGATGACCTTTTAATGTCACTAAACCATTTTGTTTTGCTTCTTCAAGAAACACACTGTCCAATTCACTGTCCGCTAGTGTGAATGGTACATTCATCCAAGAACGTGATTTCACTTCAACGGGGTTGGCGTAAAAACCTGAGCCATCAATCGCCGCATAAAGTACCGCCGCTTTACGTTCGTTGATCTCAGCCATCGTAGTGATACCGCCGTTGCTTTTCAGCCAGTCAAAAACTAACCCAGCAAGGTACCAACTATACGTTGCAGGTGTATTGTACATTGAGTCATTATCAGCAAGGATCTTATAATCAAACATTGATGGTGTGCCATCAATAGTCTGCCCAATCAGATCGTCACGAACAATCACAACTGTTAAACCAGCTGGACCTATATTCTTTTGTGCACCGGCATAAATCATGCCGTACTTACTCACATCAATAGGACGCGACAAAATTGTTGACGACATATCCGCAACAATTGGCACATCACCTGTTTCAGGTAAGTAAGGGAATTCAACTCCACCAATCGTTTCATTCGGCGTAAAGTGCATGTAAGCCGCATCGCTGTTTAAATTCAAATCAGCTTGTACAGGCGTAGTCATGAATTTGCTGTCTTCTGTTGTCGCAACAACATTCACATCACAAAAACGTTTTGCTTCTGCAATCGCTTTTTTCGACCATGCACCGGTATTAATGTAGTCTGCAGTCGTTTTTCCACGTAATAAGTTCATTGGTATGGCTGAGAACTGTGAGCTTGCGCCACCCTGCAAAAATAATACTTTGTAGTTATCTGGAATCGCCATTAATTCGCGCAAATCAGCTTCCGCTTGCGCCGCAATCGACATATATTCTTTACCGCGATGGCTCATTTCCATCACAGACATACCACTGCCATTCCAATCGAGCATTTCTTCACTAGCACGTTTAAGTACTGCTTCAGGGATCGTTGCCGGACCGGCACTAAAATTATATACGCGTGCCACTGCACACTCCTTTATTTTTTCTAAGTTTAAATTATGTAAAATTAACTTAGCGTCACCCTACTTAGGGCAATGCTAAAAACCTTATTATTTTTCAGTGCTATCGTCAGCATCAGTCGTTGGTGTTTCAGTCGCTTCAGCTACAACACCTTCCACTTCATCCGTTTGCACTTCTTCAATGCGTTCAATACCGGATAATACTTGGTCGTCACCCAATCGGATTAATCGGACACCTTGGGTATTACGGCCAACAATTGAAATTCCATCCGCTTTGGTGCGCACCAATGTCCCGCCACTGGTGATAAGCATAATTTCATCACCCTCTTTCACCAATGTTGCACCCACCACATCGCCGTTTCGTTCACTGGTTTGGATCGCAATCACACCTTGTCCACCACGACCATGTTGCGGGAAATCTTCCATCTTGGTGCGTTTACCGTAACCATTTTCGGTAGCGGTTAGTACATAACCTTCTTCAGCAATAATCAGTGAAATAACTTCCTGACCATCACCCAGTTTAATACCGCGCACACCACAAGCTGTTCGTCCCATTGGGCGCACTTTTTCTTCATTGAAGCGCACTGACTTACCTGCACTGGTAAACAACAGTACATCTGAATCACCATGCGTAATATCAACACCAACCAGTTGGTCATTTTCACGTAACTCAATCGCAATAATGCCGTTAGCGCGAGGGCGCGAGAATTCTTTAAGGCTGGTTTTCTTCACCGTACCGCTCGCCGTTGCCATGAAGATATATTTATCATCTTCATACTCGCGAATCGGTAAAATTGCATTAATCCGTTCACCATCTTCAAGTGGTAACAAATTAATGATTGGTCGACCACGTGAAGTACGGCTAGCTAAAGGCAATTCGTAAACTTTTTTCCAGTACAACTTACCGCGACTTGAGAAACACAACATGGTGTCATGGGTGCTGGCGATAAATAATTTATCAACGAAATCTTCTTCTTTAACTTTAGTCGCCGCCTTACCTTTACCGCCACGGCGCTGTGCGCTGTAAACAGATAGTTGTTGTGCTTTGATGTAACCTTCATGTGACAATGTCACGACAACGTCTTCTTCACTGATCAAATCTTCCAGCGTTAAGTCTTCTTGCGAGTCAACAATTTCAGTGCGACGTTCATCACCATATTGTTCATTAATAGCGGTTAACTCTTCACGTATTACTTCCATGAGACGTTCAGGATTATTAAGAATTTCTAAATACTCATGAATGCTTTCTAAAATATCGCTGTATTCTTTAAGAATTTTATCTTGCTCAAGCCCGGTTAAACGATGCAAACGCATTTCAAGAATGGCTTGTGCTTGTGCTGGCGATAAATGGTAACCATCTTCAAGCAGTCCATAACAAGCATCTAGCTCATCTGGACGTGATGACTCAGCACCTGCTGCACCTAACATGTTAGTCACTTCAGATGACGACCAAGTGGTGCCGATTAAACCTTGTTTTGCTTCAGCCGGTGTTTTGGATGCTTTGATTAATGTAATAACAGGATCAATATTAGCTAAGGCAACTGCAAGTCCTTCTAAGACATGCGCACGATCGCGAGCTTTACGCAGTTCAAAAATAGTACGACGTGTCACTACTTCACGGCGATGACGAATAAACGCTTCGAGTAATTGCTTCAGGTTAAGTAATTTCGGCTGTCCATCAACTAACGCAACAATATTAATACCAAACACACTTTGCATTTGGGTGTGCTTATAAAGGTTGTTCAATACCACGTCAGTAACTTCACCACGACGCAATTCAATCACCATGCGCATACCGTCTTTATCAGACTCATCACGCAATGCGCTAATGCCTTCGATACGTTTATCACGTACTAGCTCAGCAATTTTTTCAATTAAGCGCGCTTTGTTAACTTGGTACGGTAATTCAGTAACAACAATCGTTTCTTTGGTATTCTTCTCGTTAACTTCAATCTCAACACGTGCGCGAACATAAATACGGCCGCGACCAGTACGATAAGCTTCACGAATACCACGCGCGCCGTTAATGATGCCAGCCGTTGGGAAATCAGGGCCGGGAATATGCTGCATTAAAGTGGGAATATCCGTTTCAGGCTCTTCTATCAACACCAAACAGGCTTTAATGACTTCCGTTAGGTTATGTGGCGGTATGTTAGTTGCCATACCCACCGCAATACCCGTTGAACCATTCACCAGTAAATTCGGGATCCTGGTGGGCATAACCACCGGTTCACGTTCGGTTTCGTCGTAGTTAGGTCTGAAATCAACGGTTTCTTTGTCTAGATCCGCCAATAACTCATGGGCAATCTTTGACATGCGAACTTCTGTGTAACGCATTGCTGCTGGTGAATCACCATCCACCGAACCAAAGTTACCCTGCCCATCTACCAGCATGTAACGCAGTGAGAATGGCTGAGCCATACGAACAATGGTGTCATACACAGCAGAATCACCATGAGGATGATATTTACCAATCACATCACCGACAACACGTGCCGATTTCTTGTAGGGTTTATTGAAATCATTGCCAAGTTGATTCATCGCGTATAAAACACGACGATGCACCGGTTTAAGGCCATCTCGCACATCTGGCAGGGCGCGCCCGACGATGACGCTCATCGCGTATTCCATGTAGGACGTACGAAGCTCGTCCTCAATGTTTATGGGGAGTATTTCGCGTGCTATATCTTCCATATTACGGTGACTTTTATTCGCTATAATTATATTAAATTCAGTAGGTTATGGCTTGAAGCAAGTTATTCCCCCAAAGCCCCAATAACACCTGACCATAAGCCGCTAATAATACCACAGAGAAGCCCATAAAGGCACTAGGAATCAGGGTTTTAGACGTGGACATTGTGCTGAAAATGAGAGATTTTCAGGATTGCATTAATTGGGCTATTTTGGCGCTATTTGGCGACTCAATAACGCCTTTTTCGGTCACAATGACATCAACAAGACTTGCTGGTGTCACATCAAACACCGGATTCCATGCCTCACTGCCCTTTGCGGCCACAGATTGCCCCGATAATGCCAATAACTCATCTGCACCACGCTGTTCGATAGGGATATCTGCACCATCCTTAACCACCATGTCGATAGTTGAAGTAGGTGCAACCACCATGACCTTCACACCATAGTGTTTTGCCTGAATAGCACCCGCTAAAGTGCCGATCTTGTTAGCAACATCACCATTTGCGGCAATCCTGTCTGAGCCAACCACAAACCACTGTACTTGGCCGCTACTCATCAAGGCAGAAACAGCCCCTTCTGCTACTAACGTCACAGGAATATTGTCATGCAACAATTCCCATGCGGTTAAGCGTGCCCCTTGTAACCAAGGGCGTGTTTCATCAGCAAAAACCTTATTGAGTTTATTCTCTTGCCATGCGCTTCGTATCACACCCAACGCCGTACCATAACCACCTGTTGCCAAGGCACCCGCATTGCAATGGGTTAAGACGCCAGAGTCTGCATCAATAAATGCTGAGCCGAGCTTACCCATGGTTTTGTTAGCATCGATATCATCTTGATGAATTTGCATTGCCACATTAAGTAATGCCTCAACAGGATCACCATCAAGGCCATCAATAACATGACGCATTTTATCAATCGCCCAGAATAAATTAATTGCCGTTGGGCGTGAGGCTAATAACACCTCAAGATCATTTTGAATGGTTCGTTTCCATTCTATTGATGATTCTGAGTAACGATGTCGTGCCGCAGTAACAACACCGAAAGCGGCGGTAATACCAATCGCTGGGGCACCGCGTACCACCATATCGGTGATCGCATTGGCGATGGACGTAACATTATCTAATTGAATGTATTTTTGTTCAGCAGGAAGCAAACGCTGGTCAAGTAACTCTAAACCATCATTACACCAACGAATTGGTTGAATATTTTCAAGTTCAACTTTCATAATTATTTTTTCTCAAATATAGCAATGGATTCAACATGGGAAGTATGTGGAAACATATCCATAATCCCTGCACGACATAAACGATATCCCTGGTTCTTTACCAGCTCACCCGCATCACGCGCAAGCGTAGCAATATTACACGACACATAAACAATCCGTTCCGGACCAATCTCTTTCATACGACTCACAACTTCCAACGCACCACTGCGCGGTGGGTCTAATAACATCCGATCAATACCTTTAATTTCTACCGGAATATCTTTGGTTAAATCCGCAGCAAGATATTCAACATTGTCAATATTATTAATTAAGGCATTATGCTTGGCGCGATCAACCAAGGTTTCACTGCCTTCGACACCAATCACTTGTTGGCAATGTCGCGCTAATGGCAAACTAAAATTACCAATACCACAGAACAGATCAAGTACATTACTGTCTTTTTGCAACTCTAATAACTCAATTGCCTGCTTAATCATTTTCTTATTTAACTCTGCATTCACCTGCGTAAAGTCAGTGGGTAAGAATTCATAACTCACATCATAATCAGGCAAGCTGTATTTTAATTGTGACTCTTCAGGATAAAGTGGACTTGCAGTATCTGGCCCTTTTGGTTGTAGCCAAACATGTAAACCACTTTCCTCAGCAAAGGCTTTAAGCAAAGCAATATCTTCTTCAACCAGTTCTTCCAAGTTCCGAAATACCAGTGTGGTATGGTTATCACCCACCGCCACTTCTATTTGCGCTATTTTTTGATACGCACTCAAACTACGCACTAAGGCTTGTAGTTCTTCAAGGTGTTCACCAACCGATTCATGCAGAACTTTACAAATACTCATGTCGGTTAAAAAGCCACTGCTTTTTTCTCGGAAGCCAATCAACAATTTATCTTTCTTAACTACAAAACGAACACCCAACCTCGCCTTGCGACGATAACCGGTTGTCTCGGTAGTAAGCGGTTCAATAATTTCAGGAATATCTAATTCGGCAAGGTGTTTAAACTGATCAACCAATACAGATTGTTTGTGCGCACGCTGTGCTTCCGGTGACATATGCTGAAGACTACAACCACCACAAAGTAAAAAGTGTGGGCAAACTGGTTCAACACGTTCAGGAGAAGCTTTAACAATCTCAACCGCACGACCTTCAGCAAACTTTGAACGTTGCGAAGTATAAACAAACATCACCTCTTCACCAGGTAAGGCACCATCAATAAAAATAGTTTTACCATCGAGCCGCGCAATACCACGACCTTCATGTGAAATAGATTCAACACTTGCAGCAACCGGCTCGGTTGGCAATTTTTTTCTACGACGACGACCCATGTAAAAACCCTAAATTAAAAATACTGAATATTACTCGGCAGGAAAAACGCCAGTAGAAAGATAACGATCACCCCGATCGCAAATAATGGT
>CAZIWG010000070.1:0-11755 GCA_964542925.1 uncultured Granulosicoccaceae bacterium
TTGGTGCACGCACTAATTGCATTGCTGCGTTATCAACATACATGTGACTTAATTCAACGTCAGGATAATCTTTAGACACTTCAATCATCACTTCACGCCACATTTCAGTTACTTCTAAAACGTTAGCTTTATCAACTGAACAAAGACGACGATCACGTTTCATCGCAATATCAAATGCATTACGACCAATACGTTCAACTTCTGATTCAGAATAAACCAGTGTGTTGTAACCTTGGCGCTGACCATCTTCTAAAGTACGAATGCCACGTGGCTGACCAAAATAAATACCACCGGTTAATTCGCGCACAATCATGATATCCAAACCCGACACCACTTCTGGCTTCAGGCTTGAAGCATCAGCAAGTTGTGGATATAAAATCGCTGGGCGTAGGTTAGAAAACAATTCTAATTCACTGCGTAACCCTAATAAGCCTTTTTCAGGACGCACTGCAATATCTAGTGATTCCCATTTGTATCCACCGACGGCACCCAACATGATGGCATCGGCATCTTTCACCAGCGATAAGGTTTCTTGCGGCAGTGGATGGCCGTGTGCATCGTAACCTGCACCGCCGACTAAACCGTTTTCCATTTCAGCGTTTAAACCAAAGTCAGCGTTAAGACATTCGATTACTTTCACGGCTTCAGCCATGATCTCAACACCAATGCCGTCACCGGGTAAAATTGCAATTTTCATAGTCATAGCAAAAACCTACTCTAATTTTATTAATCTATTATAAAGATAGAAAAACGTCATGCTGCCGCATCAAACATCTAACTATTAAACAACCACGGCGAACTCTGCTTACGCTTTTCTTCATAAGCATGAATATCATCCGTATGTTGCAAGGTTAAACCAATATCATCCAAACCATTCAATAAACAATGTTTACGGAATGCATCTACCTCAAAGGAGATGCTTTCGCCTGACGGCGTTGTAACTGTTTGTGATTCAAGTTCAACCTTCAATTGATACCCTTCACTCGCTTCAACGTCTTTAAACAAACCATCAATTACTGACTCGTCTAAAACAATGGGCAGAATTCCGTTCTTAAAACAGTTGTTAAAAAAGATATCCGCATAACTAGGTGCGATGACAACGCGAAAACCATAATCTAACAACGCCCACGGCGCATGTTCACGTGAGGAACCACAACCAAAGTTTTTGCGTGCCAATAATATCTGCGCACCTTGATAGCGTGGTTTGTTTAAAATAAAATCTTCATTGATTGGACGACCACTGTTATCCATGCCCGGTTCCCCCGTATCGAGGTAACGCCAATCATCAAATAAATTCACGCCAAAACCACTGCGCTTGATGGATTTCAAAAATTGTTTTGGAATAATCGCATCGGTATCGACATTAACGCGATCCAACGGCAATACGATACCTTTTAATGTTGTAAATGCATCCATTGTTCTATCCTGCCTGTTTCATGGTTCTAACATCAACAAAGTGTCCGGCAACAGCGGCAGCAGCAGCCATTGCGGGTCCGACTAAATGCGTGCGACCACCGCGACCTTGTCGACCTTCAAAGTTTCTATTTGAGGTCGAGGCACAACGCTCGCCGTCTTCAAGACGATCGGCGTTCATAGCTAAACACATCGAACAACCAGGTTCACGCCATTCAAAACCGGCTTCAATAAATATTTTATCGAGCCCTTCTGCTTCGGCTTGTTTTTTCACTAAACCGGAACCGGGAACGACCAAGGCCAACATAATGTTGTCGGCAACATGGCGACCTTTAGCAACGTCTGCCGCTGCGCGAAGATCTTCAATACGCGAGTTGGTACACGAACCAATAAAAACTTTATCAACCTTCACTTCTTCAATCGGTGTGTTGGCGGTTAAACCCATATACTCTAAGGCGCGTTGCATGCCTTCACGTTTAACTTCATCAGTTTCATTCGCCGGGTCCGGAATGGTTGCATCAACTGCCACGACCATTTCTGGTGACGTACCCCACGTGACTTGTGGTTGAATTGTCGCCGCATCAATACGGATCACTGTATCGAATGTAGCATCATCATCACTGTGCAAGTCTTGCCACTGTGCAACAGCGGCGTCCCACTGTGCTTCACTCGGCGCATAAGGACGACCTTTCACATATTCGATAGTCGTGTCATCAACCGCAACCATTCCTGCACGTGCACCAGCTTCAATCGCCATATTACAAACCGTCATGCGACCTTCAACTGATAACACCTGAATTGCCGTGCCACCAAATTCAATCGCGTAACCCGTACCACCGGCTGTACCTATTTCACCAATAATGCGTAACACAATATCTTTTGCTGTTACGCCATCGGGCACGTCACCATCAACGCTCACCAGCATGTTCTTAGATTTTTTCTGTAACAAACATTGTGTCGCAATCACGTGCTCGACTTCCGAAGTACCAATACCAAATGCCAAGGCACCAAACGCACCGTGAGTAGAAGTATGCGAGTCACCACACACCACCGTCATTCCTGGCAAGGTTGCACCCTGTTCGGGGCCAATGACATGCACAATGCCCTGACGAATATCGTCAATACCAAATTCAGTTAAACCAAAGTCAGCACAATTCTTATCCAAGGTTTCAACTTGCAAGCGAGCAACAGGATCGGTGATACCAACACTGCGATCCGTGGTTGGGACATTATGATCTGGCGTAGCAACAATACTATCGACACGCCAAGGCTTACGACCAGCTTCACGCAAACCTTCAAAAGCCTGCGGAGAAGTCACTTCATGGACCAAATGACGATCTATATAGAGTAACGCTGTGCCGTCATCATCGATGCGCACCAAGTGGTTATCCCATAATTTGTCATAAAGTGTTTTTCCAGCCATGTTCGTTCTCCTCATTCAAGGTGGGCTAGACTACGCTTGCTTTATTCATAAAACAAATTCATATTTATTATATTTTCTATTCCAAATAGTTATAGTTATGCGTATAGTGAAGATATGGACATTTCAGGATTACAGGCATTTATCAGTGTCGCCGAGAACAAGTCGTTTTCAGCCGCTGCCGAGGTGCTCTTCCTCACACAACCGGCGGTCAGCAAGCGTATTGCCAGTCTGGAATCTGAACTCAACAACCGTTTATTTGACCGCATCGGCCGGCAAATACAGTTAACCGAAGCAGGTAAAGCCTTACTGCCTCGTGCTCAAAACATCATTAATGAAGTACAAGACAGCCAACGTGCGATTCAAAACCTAAGCCTCGAAGTTGGCGGCAAACTCAGTATTGGCACGAGTCATCACATTGGCTTGCACCGTTTGCCACCGGTACTAAGAAGCTATAACCAATCTTTTCCACAAGTCGAACTCGATTTGCAGTTTCTTGATTCTGAAAAAGCCTGTAAAGCAGTGCTGCATGGCGAACTGGAACTCGGTATCGTCACACTGCCACCCGAGAGCACCGATCCACTAACGCTAGTGCCATTATGGAATGATCCACTGCACATCGTCGCCAGTGATGAACATCCCCTCGCGCAACAGAAAAATATTCAACTCGCAGAACTTGCAAAGCACCCTGCCATCTTACCTGCACGCGGTACCTTTACGCGGGAAGTGATCGAAAAAATGCTGCAACCTGCCAATATCACCTTGCAGGTTAGACTCTCAACAAACTATTTAGAAACAATTCGTATGATGGTGGAAATTGGTCTTGGTTGGAGTGTCTTACCCGAAACGATGATCAACAAAGGTATACGCTCAATCAAGATGCGTGATGTGAATATAAGTCGTGAGTTAGGATTTGTTTATCATACTGATAGAACGCTTTCTAACGCGGCAAGTGCGATGTGTGATTTGTTGCTTAGTGCTAAGGTTGCTAAGCAATAGAAAAATTGCTCTCTGGTACTGAGGTATCCCCACATAATTGCGATCAAAAACAATGATTTAGCTATTAATATAATTGGGTAGACATGATAAACAGGGTGAGGACACAATTATTTAGTTGGATAAAAAAAGAGGGGGCGCAGGGATTAAAAGATGAACAGTTATATAAACTGCCCAAAAAATAATACCTCTACGCCCCTTTTATGGAACTAGACTATTTTTTTACACTAACAGCCTATTACAACACCGGATATGACAAACCCTCTAAATCATTGATGATGCAGAATGGCCACACGAACTCTTTGTCATGCGGGTTACCCGTGTCACTCAGGTGTGTTGTATCTCGCACATAGAGCTTAATGATATAGGCACAACGGTCACCGCGGTATATTTTTGGATCTGATGCCGGTAAAGGCGGAGCATTAGGTGCAGGCTTCGGACCTCCGTCGAGGGCAGCAACGATATCCCAACTCGTCAATGTTCCGGTCTGGGTAGCCAGGGCTGCAAAAGACTCGTTTTTGACTGCGGGAACACTAATTAACTTGTCAGTCTCAATGGCCGTATAAGCCACAGCACCATCCTTCTTGAAGTGCATATGATAACGATCGAAGTTGTCGTTGGGCGACAACGTGTCCAGGTAACTTCCAAGGATCAACGGATCCCATGCAGTGCCTTCGATGTCCATATCGACCTTCGAGCCACTGGAAATGAACTGTGACAGTGACAGCTCATCGCAGATACCTAATATATCCCCAGCCGAGATGGAAAGAGCGGTTATTCTTGCTTCGATTTTCCGATTGTCGATCCAGACCGTTGCGGCATCATAGGTATCCAATGGTGCAGACGGCCCGACGATGTTATCGTCCGTCATAACTACTCGGACTGTTAACCTTCCATTGATGCTGGAAGTATTCCAGCTTCTTTCAACGGTTACCCTGCGATCCGCTAAAGTCCACGGGAATATATTGACTAACTTTTTAACCGTCTTCCATTCGCGCGTAAGATTACCATTCAGCACGAAATTAGGAAGCAATCCAAACGCAGTCGAGTACCAACGTGGATGGTTGGTGTCACCGAATGGAAGAACGGGCAGTACTGCCGTCCAACCCGATGCAGCATCGGCTTGTGCCGCATTATTACCACTCGCTACCTCTTGGTATTGCAATGCATACGAAACCATTTGCCGACCGCAGCCATAGGTATCTGCACTACCCTCTATACTCACTGCACCACCAATAGCGACATCGGCAGCGATGGGATCAGTATGAGGTGGTGGACCCGGAAGCGGGAGTGTCGCTTCGTTTACGATCTTGAATATTTCAGTGGGATCATCAGGATGCGTTCCAACAAACTGTGCCGGGACTTCACCAATCTTATCGATAATGGCTACCTTCCGTTGTATTTCAAAATCATTTCCCGTGCATACCTTTGTAGATCCGGATGTCCCGTTGACGGTCATTTCGACGTTATATGTTACCGCAGGCTCAACATTCGAGACATCAATTCGACCCAATTCCCCGGCCGTGACGGGAATGGTGCCTGATGGACCTGAGCTAGGATAATAGACTGTCACTGGCAAGCTTAATGCGCCTTGTTTAAGTACCAGAGTATAGTTCTGAAAGGCGCCACCACCGGCTGTCCCTTCTACAATGATGACATTCTTGTCTTCCGTTGCATCGTACACCGGCGTCACACAACCGGAAGGATTAGTGATCTGACATTTGAGTTCACGCTGTAGTTTCATCAAACCAATTATGAATGCAATGAGAAGTAACTTGATAAATAGTACCAGCCAAGACCAGAACTCCATTTTAGGTAAGCCATCGTACTCACCCGCTAGATATTCGGCCAGCACCAGGAGTATTAATATGACTAGAATTATCCATTTAACTAAATGAGGAATATCTCTTTTTGGCTGACGTTTGTCATCAGGTAGTTGCTTTTGTTTCTGTGCGTGTTCCATAGCAATGCTCTCCCTTCAAAAAATTAAAAGTCCATGTAAAAAAACGAAACTACACAGGCCGGATACAAAAAGGCCAGCAACAATATCGTTGCTATCCAGCTCGTGTATGGAGTAAACAATTAAAGGCGGAAAAAGCTTTTTGACAAGAATTTCAGATTGGCAATGTCGCTAACATGATGATTGGCGATGAAACCACCAACAATATCTGCGGCACTTTTCCCAGCCATTGAATACCTCCATTTGTTTATAGATCGTAAAACTCTTATTAGACCTAGAAATTACAAAATATTCGTTATAGCTAAATATATTTCAGAAATGCAGTCAGAAATGCAGATGGAGACGAGATTACTGTTATTATTCATTGTCTGATCTACATCCTATATATATCATCCAATAGTACTTCAACAACGTAATGCTTCTTTCTAGAAGAAAGGTAATCTTGACAGTGTATTCAGGACCTGTCAAATCTGGTTTTTCTGTCATGTCTGAACATATAGCGGAGGGCTTGTTTAATCCCCAGAATTTGGTCTGGACCATCACATTAAAAACCAATAATGACTTGAATACAAACAACATGTCTGGGTACAGTTTTTCTAATATAAGCAAGCAGAGTACGAAAGGGGTCAGTGATAAACGCGTCTCATTCTTATTGGCATCAATAATAGATACCAAAAAATAGGTACTAGAGACTGAGGGATCCCCACATAATTGCGATCAAAAACAATGATTTAACTATTAATATAATTGGGTAGACATGCGTTGTCGTGTACTACATAAGCTTGGAAATATATTTAACCGAGAAGACTTTCAACGGGCTCTAGCCAGTCTTCAAAAACAATCTACAACGCCGTGTTTTGATTAATTATGTGGGGATCCCTCAGTCCCTGGTACCTATTAGGGTTAAACCGCTGGTTCACGCACGAAGAATAAACTCAGCATCAGAGCTAATAGACTAATCATTGCGGCTATCGCAAAGGTGATCATGGCGCCGTTTTCCCAAAGGTAACCACTCATTAATGCGCCAAGTGCACCACCGGCACCAAAACTCATACTGCTATACAGTGCTTGCCCGCGCCCTTGATGGCGCCCACGAAAATATTGGTGAATGTATTGAATAGATACTGCATGAAAAATACCAAACGTGGCAGCATGCCCAAGTTGTATTAAAAACAACATAGCAAACGATTCGACAAAGTAGCCTAACAACACCCAACGCAAACTGGCGATGAATAAGCTAAACATCAGCATAGTGCGTAAACCAAATTTTGGGATCAGTCGGTGCATGACTAAAAACACGCCGACCTCGGCGATGACGCCCAATGCCCACAGGCCACCGATCACAGTTTTTGAATAGCCGTTATCTTCAAGGTAGATACTATAGAAGGTGTAATAAGGTCCGTGACTTAGTTGCATTAGAAAAATAACAAAAATAAGTGCTGCAACTTCTGGGCGTTTTATCACCGTAAAGATAGATTGTTCATCCAGTGGTAAATGCCCTGCCGAACGTTCCGGTACGACTAAACTGGTTAACCAAATTAAAACAAACATCACCAGCATCGCAACAGGCACAATACTCGCAGGTGATGATTCAAGTAGGTAACCGATATAGAGTGCCGCCAGTACAAAACCAATTGAACCCCAAAGCCGAATTGAACTATAGCGATGTGTTTCTTCTTGTAAGTAATTAAATGTAGTTGCTTCAAATTGCGGCAAGGTCGCATTCCAGAAAAAACTGAACACCGCCATAACGGAGGCAATCCAAAAATAGGAACTGCCAAAAAAGATACCCGCAAAGAAAAGACAGGCAAGCAAAGAACCACTGCGAACAATCATCATTCGCCGACCAGTATGATCAGCTATCCAACCCCAGATATTTGGCGCGATGATCTTGGTTGCCATCACCACCGCCATTAACTCACCAATTTCACGCGGACCAAAACCGAGCGACTCAAGGTAAAGCGGCCAGAAAGGAACCAATACACCTATGGAGGCAAAATAGAATAAATAAAAACCGGATAAACGCCAGTAAGGGGCGGGTGATGTCGTCATTATTTCAGCCAAGCAGTGACGTTAATGAAAAATTAACGACTGGCTGGAATGATCGGTGTTTGGGATTCAACATCCAGATTTTGTGCACGATGGCGTAGCATGTGATCCATCAAAGTGATTGCCAGCATCGCTTCAGCAATTGGCGTAGCACGAATACCCACACAAGGATCATGTCGCCCTTCTGTCACTACATCAATGGCTTCGCCTTTGATGTTAACGCTTTTACCTGGTAAACGCAGACTCGAGGTTGGTTTTAATGCAATGTGTGCAACAATATCTTGTCCACTTGAAATGCCACCGAGTACACCGCCGGCATTGTTACCAATGAAACCTTCAGGTGTAATTTCATCACGATGTACGGTGCCTTTTTGAACAACACTTTCAAAGCCCGCGCCAATTTCAACGCCCTTCACAGCATTGATACTCATCAATGAATGAGCAATTTCGGCATCGAGACGATCAAAAATAGGTTCACCTAAGCCCGGCGGTACATTGGTTGCGACGACACTGACTTTAGCGCCAATCGATTCACCTTCTTTACGCAAGGCATCCATGTAGGCTTCAAGTTCAGCGACTTTACCCGCATCGGGACAGAAAAATGGATTATTATGTACTTCATTCCAATCAAACTGCTCTGGCACAATCGGCCCAAGCTGAGATAAGTAACCACGAATTTCAATATTGTAGCGTTCGCGCAGATATTTCTTGGCAATACCCCCTGCCGCGACGCGCATGGCTGTTTCACGCGCTGAAGAACGCCCGCCACCACGGTAATCACGTACACCGTATTTCTGTTGGTAGGTGTAATCGGCATGGCCAGGGCGGAAACTCTCTGCAATCTTCGAATAATCTTTAGAGCGCTGATCAGTATTTTGAATTTGTAGCGCGATTGGCGTGCCTGTAGTTTTACCTTCAAAAACACCCGAAAGGATTTTAACCTCATCAGATTCACGACGTTGCGTGGTATGGCGAGACATTCCCGGTTTTCGTAGGTCTAAATCTCCCTGTAAATCCGCTTCACAGAGTTCCATTCCTGGGGGGCAACCGTCAACAATGCAGCCAATAGCAGGCCCGTGGCTTTCGCCAAAACCAGTGACGGTAAATAATTTTCCAATTGAATTTCCTGACATGGCCGATATTGTAGCCGTTTCTTGTCACTACGTCAGCGTTGATTAGATAACTTTTGAAAATTGTTGCGAGGTATTTTGTAAGTACGCATCAAACATCATACAAATATTGCGGATTAACAGCCGGCCAACCTGTAAAACTTCAATCGAATTTGACTGAATCTTCAATAAACCATTCTGTTCCATGCCATGCAATTGTTCCAGCTCTTTATAAAAATAATCTTGAAAATGAATACCAAAGCGTTGGCTGATAGAATCAAAATCCAACCTAAAGTGGCAGATTAGCTCCTGTATCACACGACTACGAATCCGATCGTCCTCATTCAAGCTCATACCGCGAAGAATAGGCAAGTGTCCTGCATCCAGTGCCGTATAGTAAGCATTAATATCTCGATGATTTTGACTAAAACTATTACGCGTCCTGCCGATGGAGCTCACGCCCAACGCCAACAAATCACAGTCACCGTGAGTCGAATAACCTTGAAAATTACGTTGTAACTTCCCTTCTCTTTGCGCAATGGTTAACTCATCATCTGGGCGTGCAAAATGATCCATACCAATATAAACATAGCCGGCTTCTTGTAACTGCTCACTGCTTTGTTTAAGTAGTGCTAATTTAGTCATCGCACTCGGCAGGTCTGCTTCATTAATGCGTCGTTGAGGCTTAAATAAAGTTGGCATGTGTGCGTAATTGAACAAGGACAAGCGATCAGGCGATGCTTCAATCACCTTCGCCAAAGTACGCTGAAATGTTTTTAAGGTTTGGTTTGGTAAACCATACATGAGATCAATGCTGATCGAACGGAAATCATTGGCGCGCGCTGCATCAATTACTGCAAAGGTTTCTTTCTCAGACTGAATACGATTCACGGCTAATTGCACCGACTCATCCAAATCTTGCACGCCAATACTCAAGCGATTAAAACCAATATTACGCAAGGTCTTAATCGTATCGGCATCAGCTTCACGCGGATCGATCTCAATAGAGTATTCGCCCACATCATCTTCCGCTATCGGAAAATTAGTGTGCAATTCATTCATCAACACCGCCAAGCCTGAATCATTAATAAAGGTTGGCGTACCACCACCTAAGTGAATTTGTTTAACAATGCGATCACCATCAAACATTTCTGCTTGCATAGCAATTTCTTTGTGCAGGTGAATTAAATAATCAGTGGCTTTTTCACGATCTTTTGTCACAATCTTATTACAACCGCAGTAATAACAAACGGTGCTACAAAATGGAATGTGAATATAAATAGAAAGCGGTCTTGCTAAAAAGTCACCATTGCTCTCAGCAATGCTATCTCGGTACATTTGTTCATCAAAGCTTTCAGTAAACTGTGGTGCAGTGGGATAAGATGTGTAACGAGGGCCACTCACGTCATAACGTGCGAGTAAATCCGTATCAAAGACAAGTTGTTGTTCCATAGCAGACTTTATCCAGTAAATTGGCTAGAGTATGCACACCCCAAACTGAGGTTGAAATGATCTGGATCAATCTTCGTCGATATCTAAGCCTTGACGGTGTATTTCAATATATTCTGATATTCATTTATTTGTGATGCTGTGAGTAAGAAAACACCATCACCACCGTGTTCAAATTCTAGCCACAAAAATGGCACATCTGGTAGGCGCATGGCTAAGGCATGGGCGCTATTGCCTACTTCTACGATTAACACGCCTTCATCTGTTAACCAATTTCCGACTTCGGCAAGGATTTTTATACAGGCATCTAAGCCATCCTCACCCGATGCTAAACCCAGTTCGGGTTCGTGATGAAATTCATCCGGCAAACTCGCCATGTCTGCTGCATCCACATACGGTGGGTTACTGACAATTAAATCATAGCGTTGCTTGGGCAAACCCGTAAACAAATCGGCCTGATGTACTTGCACACGACCATCGAGTTGATGGCGTTGAATATTTTTATCTGCCACGGCTAAGGCATCGGTTGAGATATCCGAAGCATCCACTTGCGCATACGGTAACGCCATCGCGGTAGCAATCGCAATACAACCACTGCCGGTACAAAGATCCAACACGTTCTCAACCTGATCCACATCCACCCACGGCGCAAAACCTTGTTCAATCAATTCTGCAATCGGTGAACGTGGTACTAACACCCGTTCATCTACATAAAAGGATAAACCCGCAAACACCGCTTCATGGGTGAGATAAGGCACTGGAATACGTTTGCTAATCCGTTGTTCAAACAGTTCCAACACGGTTTGTTTTTCAGTTCGAGTCAGGCGTGAAGAAAATAATTCACTCGACATGCCAAACGGCAAATGCAGTGCATGCAACACCAACGCCATCGAATCATCAATGGCATTATTGGTGCCGTGACCGTAATACAACTTAGCCTCAACAAAACGGCTTGCACCCCAGCGGATAAAATCAACCAGAGTATGTAATTCATCAATCGGATGACTGTCGGTCGACATTAGTGCGGTTTACTCACCGGTGACCAATCGTAATGCGTCACCTTGCGTTTAAATTTTTGCTGAATCACCACACCACGCACTTTGTATTTTTCCACCAACTCAATATCGTCTTCATCACCCTTCAAGGCATGCATGAACTTCTTACCATCACGCTCAACATACTGACGAAACGTTGTTTCACCTTGGTAATCAATCACCGCATAGGCACCGGGGCCACAAGGTGCCGACTGATCGACAATAATAATCGTGCCATCCTGAAACTCAGGCATCATGCTGTCACCTAACACCATTAAAGCAAACGGCTCAACATCACTTGAAGTACAACCACCACTCATGTCCA
>CAZIWG010000071.1:0-11673 GCA_964542925.1 uncultured Granulosicoccaceae bacterium
TCCAGCTTTAACTGGTGGAGTTTTTCCAGATTTTCATCATTGGCACTGTGCATAATTTGGTCTCGTTCAGGTGGTTCTTACCTTTGAACAGAGCATTATACTGAAACCGCGCATGAGTTGCTGCAGTGAATAACGTGTTTTTTGTTGGGGAATATTAAGATAAGACTTAATGGGGTAATGACTGCTGTCGACTGCGGCTTCAACTGGTTGACGCAACACTGTATCTTTTATAACAATAAGATGAGGTTTGTTACCTAATGATGTTTAAGTCTGCCTTACGGCGATTTTTTGCTTCTTGGTAAAAGTTTTCATGTGAACCTAAATTTAGCAAATACAGTTCTAACTCAGCATCCTTCCAAGAATAGCCAAGCAAGACTTGTTGATTGTTTAATTCAAATTTATGAACCCACAGGTATGATAGATCACCTTTTTTTTTGGTGCCGATGTCAGGATTTTCGATGATGATATCAATTTCACCGTCTACCGCATCTTTTTCATCCTCGGTGAGTTTTTTGAATGCTTTCTTGAATACGGGCGATTCGTAAACCTTAATCTTGTTTTCTTCTCCTGACATATTCGGTCGCCTTTCCTGCCTTGATCTCAATCATGGCCATAAGTGCATCACGAATGAATCCATAAGGTAGATCTGGATTATCTTCGGCTATACGACCAATTTCAGCCCAATGCTCAATTTGCTTCGGCACAGAGCGCTTATTAGCGTCCGCGTAAACCTTTGCTTGGTTGATAAAGTCGTCGTCACAACGAATGCTAGTAGCCATAGTAACCTCTTTTAACTCAAAAAGCGACAATTTGTCGCGTAACGCGTCACATTAGTAATATAGTACTTGCTGCCGCCTGAGTCAACAAAAAACAGACACGTATTGTGTTGACATGTCTGTGCTAACCAGGCAACAGAATAGTTTGTAAGTATATGAAATTTAATTATTTATTGATTTAAGAGGGGTGGTGAAAGGCAAGCTGTTTTTTTAACAATGTAAAGTTATTTTTACTTGCCTTGTCAAGTAAATGTAAACCAACTAATTTATATGGTTTCAACTAGAGAGGTTTAAATCGCTCCTACCGAGTGCATTATAATATTTATTAATGATCTTTTGTGTCGGCATATTTGTCTGCCTTTACTGAAAGCAGACATTTTAAAAAAGGTACTGATCCATTTATTGAGAGATTGAATATGGATACACGAAAAAATAAGTCCCTAAACTTAATCATGATAGTGCTGGGCTGGCTGATTACCTCTTTTCTATTGGCTTTTTTGTTGTTAGTGGTCATTAGTGGGCATGGAGCACATACTATTATTGCATTTTATATTGCGCCAGTATTTAGTTTAGTTGGTGCTACAACACACATCGTTTTTGTTCTCTATCAGAAGAAAAATAAAGTTATTATTAAATTTGAGTGGTTTTGGATTGGCCTTGTGACAGTCATTATCCTTATGGTGTTAGGATGGTTGTTATCAGCTATCTTTGGGGTTGACCCTGAGATTAGAGATTTCTTTTTAAACGTTACGTTAAGATTAGGAATTATTCCTGCATCACTAATACCGTTATTGCTTTCGTTTAATATAAACCGACGAGCCAAATACGATTAAGATGTCCGCTTCTGGCCGGAAGTAGCCATGTTTCTTATTAAGAATCCCATTAGAGAATAATTTACAACTCCGGACTACGTAGCACCAACATTTTCTCAATTTGCATGTCATGAAAAGTATGTGGAATACCGCCGACACCATGACCTGATTCTCTTAAACCGGCAAACGGCATCCAGTCAACACGGAAAGCGGTGTGGTCATTGACCATGACTGCGGAGGCGTCAAAGCGTTTGTAGGCGCGCATGGCTTTATCAATGTTTTTGGTGAAGACTGCTGCTTGGAAGGCAACCGGTAGTGAGTTGGCTTTGGCAATGGCATCGTCCATGTTGTCGTAGCTGTAGATGAGAATCACCGGTCCAAATATTTCATTTCTGGATACGATTGCATCGTCGGATGGATTGAAGAGCACGGTGGGGGCGTAACAGGTGTCACTGATTTTATTGCCACCGCTGAGTTTTTCAGCGCCTTTAGCGATGGCATCTTCAACCCATTCATGGACACGGTCGACTTCGCGTGGGCGAATTAATGGACCGACTTCAGTTTCAGCTAGCGTGGGATCACCGACAATCATTTTATTGCCCATGTCTGCAATTTTCTCTGCAACCTGTTTAGCAATTGAACTATGTACATAAACGCGTTGCACAGAGACACAGACTTGTCCTGCGTGATAGAAACCACCTTTGGCTAGTAGTGGCAGGGCATCATCAAGATCGGCATCGGGTTCAACAATCACGGGTGCTGCACCGCCATGTTCTAGTGCGCAGCGTGCGCCGGGGGCAAGTTGTGAGCGTAATGACCAACCCACCTTGCCGCTACCAATAAAGCTAAAGAAGGCAACACGTTTATCGGCAACTAAACTTGTTGATACTGCACGATCATTGATGACCATCGGCATACACCATTCAGGTGGCAGACCAGCCTCACGCAGTATGGCAACAAAGCGCATACATGAGAGTGGCGTATCCCCAGCAGGTTTAATGATCACCGGGCAACCGGATGCAATGGCAGGACCGACTTGATGGATGATTAAATTCAAAGGATGATTAAATGCACTTACTGCGACTACCACTCCAATGGGTTCACGGTGGGTCATTGCCATGCGTCCCATTGAGGCCGGGTTGATGCCCATGGGAATTTCAGTGCCATGATTTTCTTTAATACAGTCAATACAGTTGTGCACACCATCAATGGCGCGCGCCACTTCAACTTGTGAATCGACGAGAGGCTTACCCCCTTCTCGTGCGGCTTCAATCGCCAGTTCATCAGCACGTTCTTGCATGATAGCGGCGGTGCGTTTAAGTATCTCAATACGTTGTGGTGCAGTGAGCCAGTTGTCACGATCTTGATATAGAGCGTGAGCTGTAGCCAACGCTGTTTCAACAGCGGCTGCACCGGCGACATCAACGCTTGCTATGTGGTTGCCATCATAAGGTGCGGTGACATCATGGGTGCCATTTGCACTTGCACCGGGAACCATTAAAGGAAAATGTGTTGTCATTGAAAACCTCCTTTAAATTGGGCAGCTAATATTACCGAGACGTTCGGTGAGCTTCATGTTTTCTGCGTAATCGATAGGCAGTACCACTAGACTTGGGCCTTCTTCATTAAACGCAGCTTCCAGTTGTGGAATCAGGTCTTTGGTTGTTGTGACATGGTGACCGCTCCAGCCAAAGGCTTCAGCGAGTTGCATCCAGTCAGGGTTACCAAAGTCGAGTTTAGTATGGCTGCCAAAATGCGCTTCTTGTTTCCATGCGATTAAACCATATTGATTATCTTCCCATACCATGACCACCATGTTGCTGTTATAGCGTTTGGCAGTTTCCATTTCTTGGACGTTCATCAAGAAGCCAGCATCACCACAAATAGCAAGAATACGACGGTCAGGATACACCATACTTGCAGCAATCGCGCCGGGCAGGGCAAAGCCCATGGAACAAAAACCATTAGGGATTAAACAGGTATTGGGTTCATGGCATTGGTAATGACGGGCAATCCACATTTTGTGTGCGCCCACATCAGAGAGCAAAATATCTTTCGCGCCCATGACTTTGCGTACATCCCAAATCACTTTTTGAGGTTTTAGTTTGTCGTTGGAATCATCGTCTTTTTCCATTGCTAAATCAGCCGCCATTTCACGGCGTGTAGCGGCTTGCTGGGTACGATCAAACGAGAAGCTGCCGTCTGCAGTAAAACGTTGGTTAAGCATCCACAGTGTGTGTGCCAGATCGCCGACCACTTCAGTTTGAGGGTGATAGTGCGAGTCAATTTCAGTAGGCAGAAAATCAATATGAATAATTTCCTTATCGGAATTTTTGTTCCATAAGAATGGATGGTATTCGACCATATCGTAGCCGATAGTAATCACTAAATCAGCTGCGTCAATGGCGCAGGCAACCACATCTTTAGCTTGCAGTCCCACAGTATAAAGACAGTAATCGGCATCCATATCGACACAGCCTTTTGCCATGAAGGTGCTGATGACACCAATCCCTGTTTGCTCACATAAATCGCGTAGTTGCGCGCTAGCTCGTTTACGAATACAACCATTACCAGCAACGATAATGGGGTTTTTGGCCGCTTTAATTTTATTAAAGGCTTCATCAACGATTTTATCGTCAGCAACAGAGCGGCGGAAACGTTGCACGGTCATGGGTACGGCATCTGTATCGTGTTCAGCAATATCTTCAGGTAGCTCTATGTGGCAGGCACCGGGTTTTTCAGTGCGGGCGAGGCGCACGGCTTTACGGACAATTTCAGGAATATTATCGGCATGTAAAATGGTTTGTGCCCATTTTGTTACCGGCTTGAACATAGCAACCACATCCATGACTTGGTGTGATTCTTTATGTAAACGTGTTGAAGCACCTTGTCCTGTGAGTACCAGCATGGGTGAGCGATCCATGTTGGAATCGGCAACACCTGTAATAAGGTTTGTGGCACCGGGGCCGAGTGTGCCGAGACAACCGGCAGGGTTACCCGTTAGGCGGCCATAGATTTCAGCCATGAAAGCAGCACCTTGTTCGTGGCGGGTCAGAATAAATTTAATTTGCTCAGATTTTTCCAATGACATCATGAAATCGGCGTTTTCTTCGCCGGGAACGCCAAAGATATATTCAATACCTTCTGTTTCAAGACATTTTACAAACAGATCGGATGCTTTCATTTACCTACTACTCCTTGATTTTATTTGTTTTATTAATCAGGTTGGTAACAGGAAAGGGATATCCTGACACGAACCAAATAGGCTGAGTTTAACCATCTCATAACAGGCAGATGTGAGCAAATGCGGTGACTGTGTTCAGGATGAGGTATGATGCGCGCCGAAGCAATGAGTGTATGAACTAGATAGGAATTTTGTAGAGACTCTCGTGACAGAAAAGCAGAAACATTTACTCTCGATTATTGAACTGGGTGGTTACCCGGATTTTACCGCTTTGTATCGGCGTTTAGGCTATCAGGTTGAGAAAGTACATCAAATGCGTAAAGCGATATCACACTTGAAGAAAATCCGTCCTGATGTGGTGGTGGCAGAATTTAATTTTCAGTCTGATTTTCGAGATCGCACCAGTAGTTTGGAATCGATGTTAGCAACCGTGCAGTTTTTAAAATTGCAAAGCCGGATTGTGGTGTTCTTTGAAAAAGAATACGCCGCGCAATTTGAACGTTTGCATGCGACTTACCCAACGTTGATTGCTATGCCGTTTCCGATTGATGAGGCAGCACTTGAGACTGCATTAAAAGGTGAAGTTCAATGAGTTTGGTGTCATTAAGAAATATTGCATTGGGCTTTGGTGGCCCCACCTTATTGGATGGTGTCAATCTTGAAATAGAAAAGGCTGAACGAATCTGTTTGGTTGGACGCAATGGCACTGGCAAATCAACGCTGTTTAAAATTCTCATGGGCGAGTTGCAGGCGGATGATGGCACAGTTCAAATTGGTCAAGGGATTCGCGTAAGTCGGCTCGCGCAAGAAGTTCCAGATGACACAGAAGGGACTATTTACAGTGTGGTGGCGAAGGGGTTGGATAAAGCGGGTCAATTACTGGTGCGTTTTCATGATCTCAGTCACCGATTAGCTGATGACATGGATTTAATGCCTGAATTTGAAAAAGTGCAACATGAACTTGAGGCGGTGAACGGTTGGCAAATGGGGCAGCGGATCGATCAGGTGTTGTCACGTCTTGATCTGGATGCTGATGCGGAATTTTCTTCCTTGTCAGGTGGGTGGAAAAGACGTGTGTTGTTAGCACAAACATTAGTCGCCGAACCCGATGTATTGTTGTTGGATGAGCCAACTAACCATCTTGATATTGAAATGATTGCTTGGTTGGAAGACTTTTTGTTGAATTATGCAGGCACGTTAATATTTATTACCCATGATCGTATGTTCCTACGCCGCTTAGCCACACGTATTATAGAACTCGATCGCGGTAAATTAACCAGCTGGCCAGGTAACTACGAAAAATATTTGGAACATAAACAAGCTGCTTTAGATGCAGAGGCGAGTGAATCGGCATTGTTTGATAAGAAATTAGCAGAAGAAGAAAAGTGGATTCGCCAAGGGATTAAGGCTCGCCGCACTCGTAACGAAGGGCGTGTGCGTGCACTGGAAAAAATGCGCAGTGAACGAGCCCAACGAAGAGAAGTGACTGGTAAAGCTAAATTGCAAATGCAAGATGCCGTTTCATCTGGCAAGATTGTCGTAGAAGCCAAGGATGTTACGTGGTCATGGCAAAATGAACAAGGCGAGCACAAGACTTTATTAAAGAATTTTTCTAGCACCATTATGCGTGGAGATAAGATCGGTATTATTGGCCCGAATGGTTGTGGTAAAACTACATTGATTCGTTTATTGCTAGGTGATCTAAAACCGGAGCAAGGTGAAATTAATCAAGGCACTAAACTTGATATTGCTTACTTTGATCAGTTACGCGGCCAGCTTGATCCTGAAAAAAATGTGCAAGACAATGTTGCCGATGGCAATGACCATGTCACCATCAATGGCATGCCGCGTCATGTGATTAGTTATCTAGGCGATTTCCTGTTTAGCCCACAGCGTGCTAGAACACCGGTTAAAGCTTTATCTGGTGGTGAACGAAATCGTTTGCTATTAGCTAAGTTGTTTACCAAACCTGCCAATATGCTGGTAATGGATGAGCCGACCAATGATTTGGATGTCGAGACTTTGGAATTATTAGAGTCTATTCTAGTGGAATACGATGGCACAGTTATTTTAGTTAGCCATGATCGATCTTTTATAAATGAAGTGGTGACCAGTACACTCGTTTTTGAAAGTGATGCACAGGTTAATGAGTATGTGGGCGGCTATGATGATTGGTTACGACAACGTCGAATTTCCAGTGCGAGTAAAAATGATAAAAAACAAGCTAAACCCATTGAAAGTAAAACGACGGTTACTGCAAGCGAAGTAAAGCAATTACGAAAATTGAGTTATAAAGAACAAAGTGAATTAGAAAAACTTCCTGCAAAGATTGAAGCGTGGGAAACAGAGCAAGAAACATTGCATGCTCAAATGGCAAGTGCCGATTTTTATCAGCAAGACGCAGATATAATCACTAAGGTTCAACAACATCTTACAGAATTAGAATTGGAATTATCTAAAGGCTATGCACGTTGGGAAGAACTTGAAGGTGAGTAAGGAATATCAATCATGAGTAACGATAGAATAGAAGAATTAGAAACACGTTTATCGTTTCAAGAAAATGTCTTGCAGACCATGAGCGATGAAATGGCTAAACAACAGCAACAACTTGAACTGTTAATGTTGGAAATAAAGCGTTTGAATAAAGCACTTGAAATGGCTTCGTCAGGTTCTTCAGCTAATCAAGCAGACGAGCCACCGCCGCCGCATTATTAAGTGTCAGCTTGCTAGTGGCTTACGGTTTATTTATTACCTTTAATGTACGGCTCAATTGTTTTCGCTAACTCTCTCGGATCAAATTTAGCAACGTAAGCATCAACACCGACTGATTTACCAATACTGATATTGGCATCAGCAGATAGAGAAGAATGCATCACCACAGGAATATCTTTCATGCGAGGGTCTTCTTTAATCTTGCGTGTTAAGACGTAACCATCCATTCCGGGCATTTCAATATCTGTAAGAATCATTCTGATAAGCTGACTGGTAGGAACTCCCATACTTTCAGCAAGTGCTGCTTGCTCTGAAATGCGTTCCCAAGCTTCTTCACCATTTTTAGCACTAATATAATCAACACCCAATGTATCAAGTGTTTTAGTGATTTGTTTGCGCGCAACCGAGGAGTCATCGGCAAACATAATAGTGGCTTTGGTATTGAAGCTTTCGACTCCTTCAAACATGGTTGGGTCATTAATATCATCTGATGTTTCAGCAAGGACTTTTTCAACATCGAGTACCATCACAATTCGACCATCACCAAGTTCGGTGACGGCAGTGACTAAACCACCGAGGCGGTTTGTTAGCATGGGAGGTGGAACTTTGATTTCATTCCATTCCATGCGCAGAATTTGTTCTACGTTACTGACCAAGAATCCTTGAGTATGACCGTTAAATTCAGTCACGATGAGAACGGTGGGCTCTTCCGCCATATCTAAATTACAGAAATGCACTAAATCAATAATCGGAATCATATCACCACGAAGACACACCATGCCTTTAACGCCGGTTGGCATATCCGGTGCTTGAGTAATTTCTGGTACATGCATCACTTCACGTATTTTGAATACGTTAATACCAAATACTTCTTCGCGTCCGGTTTGTCGATCTTTGCCAAGGCTGAATAGGAGTATTTCAAGACGGTTTGCACCTGCTAAGCGGGTACGTTCGTCGATGGATTGCATCAGGTTACTCATGGATTACCTCAACTCATACGTAATTTGGTTGGTGACTACATAGGATTATCGACACCAAGCCGAAAAGGTTGAGGATTTTTGAACTAAATTGTGAAAATAAACCTATTACCTTGTTTAAACAATGGTATTTAGTGCATTACGCTGAGTAACTGGTCTTCTAAATCAATACGAACGGCCAATGCTTGACCTAGTTTCGATAGGTCATCTGAAAATGATTGATCAAATTCTTTGCTGTCTTCGTCTTCATATTTATCATTAAAATCGAGTGCCATTTGGGTGGTTTCTGAGATTTGAGGGTAAAGTTTCTCAGCCAGTGAGCGTATTTCTTCGCGACGTTCTTCACCATCGATAAAACGCTGATAAAGACCAAAATGACCAGCTGCCAGATAATCGACTAAAATTTCACAAAAATGTCGTAACATGACTTTAAGTTCTTCTGTGCTATGTGGGTCTTCCCATGGTTCAACACCGGCAATGCGGCAGAACTGCACTAACATGTCCGCACGTTCGTCGGTTAGATGTTGCTCGATGCTATCGCTACGATTACGGCGTTCGTTACCATCGTGTGTCTGTTCTTTTACATCCATAAGATTTATCACGCATTTTTATTATCTATAATTAACTTCAGCATACAGATATAAATGCGATTTGTTAATGTAAATCTTATGTATATAAGAAAAGTCTAATTTTCAAGAATCAACAAAATATCAGAATAATTCGATAGCGACTTCTTCTTTCATCTTGGTGGCTTTAGATAAGATATCCTCGATATTGCTACCGGCTAATACCGCGTCAAACATCTCAAGATCATTATCTAAGGTGTAGTGAGAACGAATTCTTTTTTCTAGTTCTAGCCACGAGGTAGGTTTACTCATGCGTTCTGGTGAATCGATGAGTCCTGACAATTCATCAAGCATGATAGAGATATGCTGCATGCGCTGATTGAGTCGGTCGTAAAATTGAAATGCCATCGTGGTTTCTTGCACAGTATTCATAGCCTGGGTGCAGCTAGTCAGTAATTGGTTTTTTTGTTCGCTATCAGGTAAATCTTCAATACCTTGTTGAGTCGCCATCACATGCTCGGTCATTAAGGTGAAAGAGTTAATCAATGTATCGACGGAGTCGTTGCCATCTTGTAAGGCATAAGAAACGCGCGCAGCGGCTAAATCGAGCATTCGTACCGTTCTTCTTATTTGGCAAACGTCATCCTTGCAATGACTAATCTCATTTGTCTGATTTTCTTGACTATTTTCCTTACTTTCAGGCATGGTGTGTCTCCACTGACAAGGATCGATATTGTTGATTTTTCTCGCTTTCAAGCGTGTTATCGGCAAAAAGCAATAAAACCTAAGCTAATGCTAGGAGATCGGCTGACTTCAGGTATAATGCGCGGCTTTTAACCATACAGGCCGTTCTCGGTCGGGACATCATCACAGTGAGTGAACAATTCCGAAATATCGCCATCATCGCCCACGTCGATCATGGTAAGACCACCCTCGTAGATAAATTGCTACAGCAGTCCGGTACGCTGGAAAGTCGAGGTGAGTTTGAAGAACGTGTCATGGATTCAAACGATCTTGAAAAAGAACGTGGTATTACGATTCTTTCTAAACCAACGGCGATTCGTTGGAATGGCGAACGAATCAACATTGTTGATACCCCAGGCCATGCCGATTTCGGTGGTGAAGTCGAACGCGTCCTTTCTATGGTTGATAGCGTATTACTGATTGTTGATGCAGTTGAAGGCCCTATGCCACAAACGCGTTTTGTGACATCGAAGGCATTCGCTTTAGGTTTAAAACCGATCGTTGTTATTAATAAAATCGATCGTGAAGGTGCACGCCCTGATTGGGTGTTGGATCAAACCTTTGATTTGTTTGATCGCTTGGGTGCAACGGATGACCAGTTGGATTTCGAGGTTGTCTATTGTTCCGCGGTGAACGGTTATGCAGGACTTGAGTCTGATGTGTGTGAGGGCGACATGACACCCTTGCTACAATCAATTGTTGACCATGTCGAACCTCGTAAAGTGGATATTGATGGTCCATTTCAAATGCAAATCACCCAGCTTGATTACAACAGTTACGTCGGCATGATTGGTATTGGCCGTATCGAACGTGGTCGCGTTAAAACGAATACGCCGGTTACACTGATTGACGCTGAAGGCAACAAACGTAACGGACGTATTTTACAGGTATTAGGTTTCTTAGGTTTGGAACGTGTTGAAGTTGATGAAGCGATTGCGGGTGACATCATTGCCTTTACTGGTATTGAACAGTTGAATATTTCCGATACGGTTTGTGATCCAAATACAGTTGAAGTACTGCCCGCATTGAGTGTTGATGAACCTACTGTAACCATGACTTTCCAAGTGAATAATTCACCGTTTGCAGGTCAAGATGGTAAGTTTGTTACCTCGCGTCAGATTCGTGAACGTCTTGAACGTGAATTGAAACATAATGTTGCGTTGCGTGTTGAAGATGGCGGCGATCCTGATAAGTTTAAGGTGTCAGGTCGTGGTGAATTACACCTTTCTATCTTGATTGAAACCATGCGTCGCGAAGGTTTTGAAATGGGTGTGTCGCGTCCTGAAGTAATTATTAAAGAAATCGATGGCGTACGTTGTGAGCCTTTTGAGCAAGTGACGGCTGATGTTGAAGATCAACATCAAGGTAGTGTCATGGAATCATTAGGACAACGTGGCGCAGAATTAAAAAATATGATGCCTGACGGTAAAGGCCGTGTACGTCTTGATTTTGTTATTCCTGCACGTGGCTTGATTGGTTTCCGTACTGAATTCTTAACCGCAACACAAGGTACAGGCCTTATCTATAGTGTATTTGATAACTATGCTCCTGTGAAAGCAGGTGAATATGGTCAACGCGTAAATGGTGTATTGATTTCCAATGGTCAAGGTAAGTGCTTAACCTTTGGTTTGTTTAACCTGCAAGAACGTGGACGTTTGTTCAGTTCGCATGGCGATGAAGTTTACGAAGGCATGGTGATTGGTATTCATTCACGTGGTAATGATTTGGTGGTTAACCCATTAAAGGGTAAACAACTCACTAACGTGCGCGCCTCGGGTACCGATGAAGCGCAAGTGCTGACACCACCTATCCGCATGACGTTAGAACAAGCCTTAGAGTTTATTGATGATGATGACTAAATTCTATTATGGTTCCGGCTCTCCATTTTCCTGGACAGTCTGG
>CAZIWG010000072.1:0-4401 GCA_964542925.1 uncultured Granulosicoccaceae bacterium
CCCCCTAACGCTTAACACCTCACCCCTTACCGTCCTACCCTAATTACTTGCCATCTGATTATGCTTAGCGACTAAGGCACTATTCTTAATCGCTAACTTATTAATTAAACTATCAAGCCCGCGGCGGCGAATTTCACTTGAGAAACTACGACGGTAATTATTCACCAGACTAATACCATCAATACTAATGTCGTAAACTTTCCAGCCGTCTTGTGTTTGATGCATGCGATAAGCCACAGGAATGCCTAGGCCAGATCTACGCTCAATGATAGTTTTAACGGTTACATCTGTTGCTGTTTCATTGGCGCGTAATGGCAGATAAATAATCGTTTCGTTGGTGTACTCAGATAGCGCAGTGGCATAGGTGCGTAAAATGAGGCTTCTGAATTGTTTAGGAAAAGCTTGTTTCTGTTCATCACTTGCACGGCGCCAGTGTTTACCTAACACCCACGAAGACATGCGTTGAAAATCAACATGTGGCATGATGATTTGGTTGGCAAGTTCGTGAACACGACCAGGATGTTTGTTGATGAGTTCACGATCTTGTTTTAATGCATCAAGCATTCTGCTGGTTGTTTCTGCGATGACTTGATCCGGTTTTTGCCGAGTATCAGCACTGACCATGCTGGCAAAGGCGAGCATTACCAGTGCGGCCACAATAATCAGCACCATTAAAATACGATGTGTCATGCTGCCATGATGAACGTGATGTGATGCGTGTAAATGAGTCATGTGGCTGTCCTCTTCTGCTGTTAAGAACAGTATCTAGATTTAAGTTTGAATCGGCGATGAACAGTGTCGCTTTCATAAGGTGAAAAAGTCACACACTTGGCTGATTAAAAGAGTCGTTAGTGGGGCATTTCTTTGTTTATTTATTTTTAATTCAATAGGTTATGGTCTAAAATCGACCTGCTGCGATGAATCGCTTGCGCCAATAAGGGTTATTGAGACGGCTGATTTTGACTTGTTTCCCTGACGAGGGTGCATGAATCATTTCACCCCGACCAAGATACAGCGCAACATGACCTGGGCGGCGTCCTTCCGTCTCATAAAAGAGTAAATCACCCGGGCGAATTTGTGAGAGCGACACGGGCTGGCGAGACTGAAATTGTTGCCTAGTAGTGCGTGGAATACGCTTACCGACTTGTGCATAACTGAATTGAATTAAACCACTGCAATCAAAGCCTTTGCGCGGGTTATTGCCACCATAACGGTAGGGAATACCTTGTTGTTGCAGCGCGAACGTCAATAAACGCGGGCTTTGGGGGGCGTTGGGTGTTGTGTTATGCGTGTGGTAATCGTTGTTTTCAATATAACGAGGCGTACTGCTACAGGATACAAGCAGGCTCAGGAGTATTGATGCGAGAAAGAATCGAAACATACAGCAAAGTATAGAAGTTCCTGACGCGGATGCCAGCGGGTTTGATATACTCATGATAATGCTGTCAGATAACCTAGAAGCCTATTTTCGTGCCACGTAAAAAATCCCGTAAACGCAACACGCGCCGTCAACGGCAAAAGAAATCATTTTTACGCAAATGGTTGCTTCGGTTAACACTTTTGAGCATTGTTGTGGGTATTGCGTATGTTGCCTACCTTGATTTCACTGTCAGAACACAATTTGAAGGTAAACGTTGGTCGTTGCCGGCACGGGTTTATGCGCGACCCCTTGAGTTATATGTCGGTTTAACCATAAAGCCAAATGATTTACTTCAAGAAATAAAACAGATTGGTTTTCAATTAAATTCACGTCTTAATACGCCGGCAAGTTATTGGCAAACGGGCAATGATATTCACCTGGTGACACGTGAATTTGAATTTTGGGATGGGCTGGAACCGGCGCAAAAAATATCAATACGTTTTAATGGTAATGACATTGTTTCGTTACGCCGCCGAGGTTCCGGTGCGGATGTGGACTTGGTGCGTGTTGAACCTTTATTGATTGGTGGTATTTACCCCGCACATAAAGAAGATCGTTTGCTCATTCAATTAAAAGATACGCCTTCACTATTAGTCAAAACACTGTTGGCAGTAGAAGATCGCAAATTCTATTCGCACTATGGGGTTGTGCCTCGAGCTATTTTACGTGCTGGTTGGGCGAATTTACGTGCGGGTCGAACGGTTCAAGGTGGCAGTACTATTACACAACAACTAGCCAAGAATTTTTTCTTAAGCAAACAACGGAGTTTAGTAAGAAAAGCCAATGAAGCGATTATGGCATTGTTAATTGAATGGCATTATGAAAAAGAAGAAATTCTTGAAGCGTATCTTAATGAAGTTTATTTAGGGCAGTCAGGGCAACGCGCTATACATGGCTTTGGTTTAGCAAGTCAGTTTTATTTTGGGCGACGGCTTAAGGAATTGAATATTTCTCAAATTGCCATGTTGGTTGGAATCATTAAAGGGCCTTCTTATTACGATCCTCGTCGGCATCTAAAACGTGCAACTAAACGGCGGAATTTGGTTTTAAGCTTGATGTTGGAACAAGGGATTATTAATAAACGTCGTTACAAAAAAGAAAAACATCGTTCATTGCAATTAATTCCTAAACCGCGTGCTAGTGCCACACGTTATCCTGCTTATTTGGATTTAGTTAAACGGCAACTTAAAAGAGATTATCGTGATGAGGATCTTCGCTCAGAAGGATTACAAATATTTACCAACTTTGATCCGGTTGTGCAACGTCAAGCCGAACGGTCATTAACGCAAACCATTGCCAGACTTGAAAAACAACGTAAATTACCGGCTAAGAAGTTACAAGGTGCTGTGGTGGTAACGTCGGTGAACCAAGGTGAAGTGCTTGCCATTGTCGGTGGGCGCAATGTCCGACAAGGTGGTTTTAATCGTGCGTTAGATGCGGTGCGTCCGATAGGATCATTAATGAAACCGGCAGTATATTTAGAAGCGGTCGCATCAAAAGAATACACCTTGGCGAGTTTACTCGATGATAGCCGATTAACATTAGACTTAGGTGGCGGAGAGAAATGGACACCGGCAAATTATGATCGTCAATATCATGGTCAGGTATTACTGCGTGATGCGTTGATTCATTCTTATAATGTATCAACGGTGAGGTTAGGGCAGTCATTAGGAATGGATCGTATTGCGAAGGCATTGCAGAAATTAGGTATTCGTCGTTCAGTACATCGGTTTCCTTCCTTGCCATTAGGTACAGCAGCATTTAGTCCGATTGAAATCACGCAAATGTATCAAACCATTGCAGCTTCTGGTTTTCGTTCGCCCTTGCGGGCGATTCGTGATGTGTTAGATGTCAAAGGCAATGCGTTGCAGCGTTATCCTTTAACTGTGCAACAAGTTTACAGCCCGGAATCAGTCTATTTAATCAGTGCGACATTACAGTCAGTTGTTGAAGAAGGCACAGCGCGAGGATTGAAACGTTATTTACCAGAAAACCTTTCTGTAGCCGGTAAGACCGGTACGACGGATGACTTACGAGATAGTTGGTTTGCAGGCTTTACCGGTTCACATGTAGCAGTGGTTTGGTTAGGGATGGATGATAACCGTGCAGCGCATTTAACTGGAGCGAGTGGTGCAATGCAGGTTTGGGGAACTTTGATGCGTAAAATACCGACCCAGTCTTTATCGATATTGGTATCTAATGATATTGAAGAACAGTGGATTGATCGCAAAACCGGATTACGTGGTAGTGATGATTGCGACGATGCCTTAGTATTACCTTTCTTGGTGGGCACCGTACCCACAGACTATGCTGACTGTGCGGGAGGTTCTTTTTCAAGAACAGTGGATGGTATTTTTAACCTGTTTGGAAATGATGAATAATGTTTAGAGTGAGAATACAGCCGCTATTTGTCATTTTTATGTCGTTTTTATTAGCGGCTTGTGGAACGTTGGGTTCTCGGGCAACCTCTGCACCGGTTGATGAACCAGGACAGGTTGATAATCCTGAGCAGAGAATCACCGTTGCGCCGGTGCCTGCAACGAGGATCGCACCTGCTGAAAAGCCATTAGCAGCCTCACCACAAAGCGGTTCAGCACTGAAAAAACTTCGTTTAGCAGCTTTGTCTCAACAGCGTTCAGGTAAATATGCTCGTGCGGCGGCAACGCTTGAAAGGGCGTTACGGATATCGCCCCGCGATGCGATGCTTTGGCATCAACTTGCACAAGTACGCTTACAACAAAAGAAATGGCGTTTAGCGGTGAATATGGCGGCAAAATCGAATGCCTTAGCCGCGGCACAGCCCCCGTTGCAGCATAAAAACTGGCTAATTATGGCAAGGGCATATCAAGCATTGGGTCAAACTAGTAAGGCGAAAGCAGCGATGCAGCACGTTCGTTGAATGAAAGTGATGCTTAAATAGCACTAAATCATTTGCTTTTCATGCTGTTAGCACCATAATATTAACGATATAATAAACTGAA
>CAZIWG010000072.1:4501-7674 GCA_964542925.1 uncultured Granulosicoccaceae bacterium
TAATTGAACATTCCTTTACATGCTTGATTCCGCTGAACAACTAGGTAGTCAAGGTGCCTTGGCGCAACACATTGAGAACTTTGCCCCTCGTGAAGCGCAACAAGACATGGCACTTGCAGTAGAAGCGGCGATTAAAAATAATCAGGTCTTAGTTACCGAAGCAGGTACAGGAACAGGTAAAACTTTTGCCTATTTAGTGCCTGCACTGATGTCGGGGAAAAAGATTGTTATTTCTACAGGCACTAAAACCCTTCAAGATCAACTTTATCACCGAGATATTCCAACCGTACGCGAAGCGCTCAATATTCCCGTCGAAATTGCTTTATTGAAAGGGCGTGCAAATTATTTGTGTTTGCACCGTTTGGAATTAGCCGGTGAAAAATCACGTTTTAAAAAACCTGCACTACGTGCCGAGTGGCAAAAAGTGCGTGATTGGCAAGTGCAAACTCGCAGCGGTGATATTGCTGAGTGCAGTGTCTTATCGGAAGATGCCATGATTTGGTCGTCGGTGACAGCCAATGCAGATAATTGTTTAGGACAAGATTGTTCATCTTATAGTGACTGTTTCATGTTTAAAGCGCGCCGTCGTGCACAGCAAGCCGATGTAGTGGTGGTGAATCATCATTTATTATTAGCTGATATGGCATTGCGTGATGATGGGGTCGGTGAAGTATTGCCTGCCGCTAATGCATTTATTATTGATGAAGCACATCAACTTCCTGAAGCTGCCTCACAATTTTTTGGGTTACGATTAAGTAGTCGCCAACTGAATGAACTCGCAAACGATGCTATTGCTGAACATTTAAAATTCGCTAAAGAACACAAAATGATTTATACCGCCGCGCAAGATTTACAAAAGGCGACTGCAGATCTTCGGTTAGCGTTAGGGAATGCCTCACAACGTGGTAGTTGGCAGACACTCGATAAGCAAGAAAAATTAAATGATTCTTTAAAAGAGTTGGCAGACAAAATTTCAGGTCTCGAAGATGCCTTAGAACCCGCAGCGGAACGTGAACGAGGTTTGGAACATTGCTTTAAACGTGCGCAGGCATTTGCTTTGTTATTACCACAACTAACGGGTCAGCCGACTAAAGACTCTGTGCAGTGGTTTGAAACACATCGCCGCAGTTTTAGTTTTCACCTTACCCCAATGGAAGTATCAGACACCTTCGATAGTCATATTAAAGCCAGTCGTGCAGCATGGATTTTTAGTTCTGCAACACTGGCAGTTGGGGACAGCTTTGAACACTTTTCAAATCGTATGGGCTTGGGTAATCCACTGACTCACCGATGGGACAGCCCGTTTAATTTTGAACAACAAGCATTGATGTATATTCCAACGGCCATGCCTGAACCCAATTCGCGTGAGTACACGCGGGCAGTGATTGAAAAAGCTATACCGGTTATTGAAGCTAGTCATGGTGGGGTGTTTATTTTATTTACCAGTCATCGTGCTTTGAAAGAAGCCGAACGTTTATTAGAGCAAATGACGAGTTACAGCTTATTTGTGCAAGGCAGTTCGCCACGCAGTGAACTATTAAAAAAATTCCGCGAACATGGTGAAGGGGTCTTATTAGGTACCGCCAGTTTTTGGGAAGGTATTGATGTGCGCGGTGAAGCACTGACTTGCGTGATTATTGACAAGCTACCTTTCGCCAGTCCCGATGATCCAGTTTTAAAAGCACGTATTGATGCCATGCGAAAAGAAGGGCAGAACCCCTTTATGGCGTATCAATTACCCAATGCGGTACTAAGCCTTAAACAAGGTGCGGGGCGTTTAATTCGTGATAACAATGATGTCGGTGTACTGATGCTGTGCGATCCACGACTTTATTCAAAACCCTATGGTCATTTGTTTCTGAAAAGTTTACCCACCATGCCTCGCAGTCGCACACTCGAAGAAGTACAAGATTTTTTTCAAAGACAGACAGAGTCAACGGAACTTATTGCTGAGGTACAATTGTGAAAATACTGGCAATCGATACTTCAACAGAAGCATGTTCAGCTGCACTATTGATTGACGGCGAAGTAACACAGCGTTATCAAATCGCGCCACGTCAACATGCTGATTTAATTTTAGGAATGTGTGATGAATTACTGAACGAAGCAGGTATTAGATTAAGTTCACTGGATGCTATGGCGTTTGGCCGTGGTCCTGGTGCCTTTACCGGTGTACGTATTGCAACGGGTGTTGTACAAGGTATTGCTTTTGCACATCAATTACCGGTAGTACCTGTGTCATCGTTAGCGGCCATAGCGTATGCGGCATGGTATGAGAACGGAAACACGCACGTCATGACAGCGATTGATGCACGCATGGATGAAGTATATTGGGCGTGTTATGAATGTTCAGAGCAAGGCGCCCAAGAAGTGGTAAATGAACAAGTGTGCTTACCAGAGGCAGTAGAATTACCCGCGAATGGTTCATGGTTAGGTCTGGGTAGTGGTTGGGAAACGTATAAAGGTGAACTATTAAGTGTGGTTGGGCAGACTGTTAGTCATACTGATGGCGCGGTATTCCCACAAGCTCAAGCTATCGCTATGCTGGCTGGAATAGCTTATCGTCGTGGTGAAACATTAACAGCATCACAAGCAATACCCGTTTACTTGCGGGATAATGTGGCAAAGAAAAAAGCGCAGCAGTAGCGTCAAAGTATTGTCATTGCGAACGCAGTGAAGCAATCTTTAAGCTACGTGCCAGTGTCTACGCCCTCTGGTTATTTCCCTTCCTCCACAATTTTTTCTGGGGAAAAGACCACATGTCGTCAGGTAAAAAACCAGAGGGCTTGTTGTGTATAGAAGGAAGAAACCCAACCAATTTAATGGTTAGTTTAAAAGATTGCTTCGTCATTTTATTCCTCGCAATGACGAGGTTAAATATAGTATATAAAGGAAATGATTATGTTACGGAAATTTATATTAGTAGTTACATTATTAATTTCGTCTGCAGTTAATGCGGCTGAGCCACTGGCTATTTTTAGTGCAGAGAAAAAAGCAGACTTTGAAGCGACTTATAAATCAGTTTATGAAGCACTCGAAGCCAATAAATTCTTTGTTGTCTTTGAGCCTGATATTGGCGCGAGTGTGGGGCGTTTTGGTAAGAATTGGGATAACTATAATCAAAATAAACTCGAGCGTATCAAGAGTATGGTGTTTTGTAATGGTTGGTATGC
>CAZIWG010000072.1:7774-11519 GCA_964542925.1 uncultured Granulosicoccaceae bacterium
ATGGTTAATGCACAACAATCTCGAGTTGGTTTTTGGCGGCGGCTTCAGAAAAAAATCGACCAGCTCTATAATGGTGCAAGCACACGGGCTCGTTATTTCCGTTGGAGCTTATTGGCATTTGATGGGATTACTATCCTGTATTTTGTCGTTGCCTCATTTTTACATCATGTGGATGATTTACATTCGATAGAAGAAGTGATTGGTATTCTATATTTAATTGAATTCAGTGCTCGTCTATTTATTAGTAAAACACGGTTACGTGATATTTTTCATCCGGTTGGGATGGCTGATCTTATTGTTATTGCTTCTTTGTTGGCACCTTCGTTAGCTGAAAATTTCAGTTTCCTACGTGTTGTACGCGCACTACGATTACTGCGTTCTTATCACATGCTTAAAAATCTACGTCAGCAATCAAAATTTGTGCGCACGAATGAAGATATTATCTTTAGTATTGTTAATCTGCTAGTGTTTATTTTTGTTATTACTGCTGTTGTCTATGTTAGTCAAGCAGGTATTAACCCATCAATAAATAATTATGTCGATGCTTTGTATTTTACTATTGCAACGCTTACAACGACTGGTTTTGGTGATATCACAATGGTCGGAACCAGTGGTCATATCTTAGCGGTATTGATTATGATCTTTGGTATTTCCTTGTTTTTACGTTTGATCCAGACTATCTTTCGTCCTGGCAAGATACATTATGAGTGTCCTACCTGTGGGCTTAACCGCCACGATATTGATTCTGTTCACTGCAAACACTGTGGTGAAATGTTACACATAGTCACTGAAGGTAAGAATTAAATAGTTTTGAAATAAAAATCGGTTAGATATTACTGGTTATCTATTTCATAATTGGCAATACATGGCAATGGCTAAAACCTTAGAAATTTCTTCTGAAGAATTGAAATTATAACCGTTGTTTAATGATGTCGGCTACCCGAAATGCATTGGCATAAATTGTCCACGTATAAGGCACGCTGCCACCAGTTGGCATAAAGCTACCATCGGTAACATATAAATTTTCGGCATCATGGGCTTGGCAATCGGCATTGAGTACGGATGTAGCAGGATCATTACCAAATCGACAACCGCCAGCTACAAGATTAGGTGGTGGGGCACCACTGACACTAGAGCGGACATTCTTGGCATTCATTTGGCGTAATACTTGTTCTGATTTGTCAGCAAGGTAGCGACCTACTTTTAAGTCGTGGTCATGATATCCCAGTCGGATTTTAGCAACCGGACTACCCCACTTATCTTTGACTGAATTATCAAGACTCACAAAACAATCATCAGTGGGTAGCCAGTCGTTAAAGACCTCAAAGCGTAAGTATTTTGTTTCAGCGAAGACAGTTTTTAGTTTTTGTTTGAGTGGTTTTCCCCACATAAGTTTACCGTCATCATCCCATTTCTCACCATTGGCTTTACTGATGCCATTAGGGTGGCGGAACAAGAAATCAATCACGCCACCTTTGGCGGGGGCACCAAATTTCTTATCATCAATAAAATACCAATCTTGTAAGCCGCGATTCACAAATGGGCCGCGTTGTTTCATTGTTAGAGCAAGTTCGGTATTAAATTGTTTATAAGTAAATTCACCCGTGCCAGAACCCCCAGCAGAGAACAATAGGTTTTTTCCCACTTGAGCTGAATTATTAGCAAGTCCATTAGGGTGTTTAGGACCCGTTGATGCTAGTAATAAGCGTGAGGTTTCAATTGCCTGACATGCAACCACAAATATTTTTGCGTGCACTGACTGTTGCTGATTATCTTCATCAAAATAATCAGCACTGGTAACGTTGCCTGACTGGTCAGAACTGAGTTTAAAGACTTTGGCATGTGCTGTGATCTGACAGTTGCCTGTTTTTATTGCTTTATCTAACAAGGCTGCGCGAGAGCTACCTTTTGCTCCTGTTTGGCATCCGTAGCTGCCACAAAAACCAGAATAGGCACAGCCACCTCGTTCACCTACAGCACTTGGTAGAATAGCCCGCGGTGTCGGCAACGGAGTCATATTTAATTCACGACAGGCATTATCAATTAAACCACTGACAGCATGTTCAATAGTGGGAGGGTATGGAAAGTCTGGTGTGGATCGCGGTTCTTGGTACTTATGAGGAATGATTTTTCCTGAAATACCGATCACTGTTTCTGCTTTGGTGTAGTAGGGTTCCATTTCGTCATAGCTAATTGGCCAGTCAACAACATTTGCGTCTTTAATTTCGCCAAACTCAGAAAGCAAACGGAAGTCTTTGGGTTTAAGCCGATAGAAATAACCGCTCATGAAGTTGGATGAGCCGCCAACACAATTACCATTCCAGAAATCCGAGCCCGATTCCAACGTTGATTCCGATGCCCATTTATAACTACCATCAGTGTTTTGTCCGTCATATTCTTCAAGGACGTGCATTTCATCTTTGAGATCCGGCGTATAAACGGAACGGCGGCAACAGGCGAGTTCATCTTTGAAAAAATCTTCCTCAGTAAACCAAGGACCTTTTTCCAGCACCAGTACAGAGTAGCCTGCTTCGGCTAATGTTAAAGCAACCGGACCGCCACCCGCGCCACTGCCAATAATGCATACATCAACGTTTTTCATCGGAGTAGATAGTAACGTTTATTTTCAGGCGGCAAAGGAAAACCTGGAATATGCTCTAGCCATTCCCAACCAACTTTATTGGTATTGCCACCATAAACAGGCGCAACTATCAGGGCTTCAAAGATATAAAGGAGTAGCAATGATAACCAGCTTTCTCCGGCACTACTACTGGCGATGCGTTGCATGACTTTTTCTTTATTATTGATGTTGAGTTGATGGAAAGAAGTATTAAACATTTGTTGTGAAATATCATTTATCCAGCCAATCCCATCACGAATAAATTTTTTATCGGCTTCATCGGTACCAGGAAGTTCTAACACAGATTTTAAATAGCCCGTGGCATTAATATCATCAGCGCCAGGTGATTCATCATCTTTGGGAAATAATTGATTTTGCACCGCATTAAAGGTATTCCACGGAGCTTGCTCAATTAGTGATGATGTTGATGTATTAGCAACCGTTGATGTATTGGAATTATCACAGGCTGTTAAATATAAAGCGGCAGGAGCAATACTGGCTGCTTTAAGAAAGTTGCGACGACTTTGCCTTAGTTTGATACGTTCTAACAAACCATCAGGGATGGATGTATCCCATTGGTGAAGTGTTTTTTTGGTCAGTTCTCTACGCATAGTTTATTAACTTATTTTACTTTCCATTGGTTAATAAATTCATAAAACTTTTTCACAGAATAACGCTTATTTTCAAGAAAGTCAGCCGTATCTTTCGATTCAAGAATTGTACCATTCTGATCGGTGACATACATGTGCGGGTAACCATTAGCCGGTGGGAACACCTTGAGAAACTCTTTATTGTCATTTTCTTCGCTCACATTCACTTTAACCAGTACAAAAGTATTAAAAAAGTCTTGTTTAAGTTGAGGGTGAGAATGAATAAATTTATCGAGGCGATGACACCACGCACACCAGTCTCCGCCAACTTCAATAAGTACTTTACGGTTGCTACGTTTTGCTATTTTAAGGGCTTCTATGCCATCTTTAACAGGATCACGTTTGGCATCATAGGTAAGGCTAAAAATAGGTAATAATTCAGGTTTAGAATCCGCATGGGTGAACTTTAGTGATGACATGAAAAACATCAATATCAGTACGATGTATTTCAATTTCGTATAAGAGATTAAATTAA
>CAZIWG010000073.1:0-11365 GCA_964542925.1 uncultured Granulosicoccaceae bacterium
CCATTTGCGCCGCAACAATTAATTCAAATACACCAAAAAATGTCCTTAATGAACCCGCGTCCATTAAATCTGCAATCACTGCACCAACAAAGGTACCCATCACGATTCCCGGTGCCAAACGCCAAAAGACAGGCCAGACTACCGCTTCATGCTTATGATGTGTCCACGTTGAAGCCATTGATGTCACCACAATCGTAGCCAATGAGGTGCCAATCGCAATATGTACAATCAACTCTTGAGGAAAACCTTGCTGACTAAATAAGATGACCAACACTGGCACAATAATAAGACCACCGCCAACACCTAGTAAGCCAGCCACTGTGCCAGCAAATACGCCTAGCAAAAGATAACTTAACCATTCATATACAATAAGTTCCACTCGCTAATACTCTATCCAATTATCGCTAACACGCATTATACAACAGTCACTGTTAAACACATTACACAAAAGGACTACTGCCTAGAGAGTCGATTGGGTTTATAATAAACCTGTGGGAAAAGAACTTCGTATCATCATCATAATCACCGCCATCCTGACAAGCTTGGTAGGATTTGTGCCGTCCTCAGCTCAAGCAAACAGTAAGCTTGAAACTCAACGTGAGCAATTCAAACAAGCACGTAAGGCAGTGCGTCAAGGTGCTATCACCCGTTACCGTGGATTACGCAAAAAACTTGATGACTACTCGCTCCGCGGTTATCTCGACTATGAATACTTAAAGCGACAATTATATAAGCCTCGCGTTAAAGACTATCGTCAATTCTTCTCTGATTACGAGGACTCCCCAGTTACTGTTCGCTTGCGTCGTAAATGGTTAACTGTACTTGCAAAACAAGGCCGGTGGAAATTATTTCTTGAATTTTATAAAGATCTAGACAATACGAGACTTAATTGTTCACGCGCGCTAGCGTTACAAAATATTGGTGATAAAAAACGTGCCCAATCTGCTGCGCAATCACTGTGGCTAACCGGAAAATCTCAACCTGCGAGTTGTGATAGAGTTTTCAAAAACTGGCGTGCACGAGGTGAAGCAACACCTGAACTGATTTGGCAACGTATTCGTCTCGCCATGCATAAGCGTAAACCTAATTTAGCAAAATATTTAGCAAAATTTCTTGGTCCCTCAGAACGAAAATGGGTTGAACGATGGAGGCTCATGTATCGGCGACCCGCTAAAATGCTCGGGCATAAATATTTTAAAAAAGATACGCCTCTAGTCCGTGAAATTATTTTGCATGGTGTCGAACGACTTGCCCGAATAGATGCAGGTGAAGCCGCTAAACGTTGGCAAAAAATAAAATCTCGTTACCATTTCAGTAAAGAGGATATTGGCAAGGTTCAACGTCGTATTGGCCTTTCTGCCGCAACTCAAGGAATTCCTGAAGCGTTGACACTCATAGAGCAAGTAGATAAAAAATGGATGGATGAATCACTGCAATCTTGGCGCATCCGGAGTGCCTTACAAAATAACGATTGGCAAGTAGTTCTTGAATCTGTTGATTCACTGCCCATCGAACAACAGCAAAAAGACAATTGGCAGTATTGGCGTGCACGTGCCTTACAAAAGCTTGGTCTGGAAGAACAAGCCATTGCTATTTATAGCCGACTCTCAAGCTCCTTCAGTTACCCCGGATTATTGGCCGCTGATAAAATTGGCGTTAAATATGCACTTGATGGCACTCGCCTAGTTTCAAGCAAACAAGAAATCAAATCACTACGAAATATTCCCGGGATAGCCCGTGCTGAAGAGCTATATAAATTAGGCATGACCGTTGATGCTAGACGTGAATGGCAATTTGCTATTAAAAATATGTCTGCAAGAAAATTACAAGTTGCGGCAATGCTTGCAAGTCAACTAGGTTGGCATGATCGCGCCGTATTCACTATTGGTCGAACAGATACCCTCGATGATTTAAAATTACGTTACCCGATTGTTTTTAAGAAACAAGTGTTACGTCATTCAAAACGTAATAAAATTGCACCCGCTTGGGTTTATGGCGTACTACGACAAGAAAGCGCCTACATGACCGATGCACGATCCCATGCAGGCGCACTGGGACTCATGCAACTCATGCCAAGGACCGCCCGCTACGAAGCAAAGAAACTACGTATCCGTCTACGTAACCGATATGAAATTTTAAATGTTGATAAAAATATCCGTCTCGGTACTGCACACCTGAAACGCGTGTTAGATATTAATAAAGGTCGGCATTTACTTGCCACTGCCTCGTATAATGCAGGCGTGCAACGTGTAAAAAGCTGGCTGCCTAAATCAGAGGCTGTGCCTGCCGATATTTGGATTGAAACTATTCCATTCAGAGAAACACGTAAATATGTAAAACGTGTCATGTCAACCATGGCGGTGTTTGAAAAACACTTAGACCAACCAATTACTCCCCTAATGGAACGGCTTGATGATATTAAGCCAAAGTCCTGATGACTTAACTCCCTAATAAGCCCTTTGGTTATTATCCTGATGACATGTGGTTTTTCCTAGAAATTGTGTGAAAGAAAGGTAATCACTAGATGGCGTAGTCACTTGCACAAAATAAAAAGATTGCTTCACTGCGTTCGCAATGACGGATTCTGTTGTATTTTTAATAGCTGTTTCCTACGTTCATCCATCGGCAATTCTGATAATCGCTCTGCATGACTATAAAACTCCGCTAAATTTCCATTATGCTGTTTAAGCAATGCAACAAACGCAGCAACATGACCCTGATAAGTACCTACGGGTGCTAAACGCGCATTATTAAGAGGTTTATTAAACCAATGGTCAAATCCCGTATAGCCATCCCATTCTTTTCTCAATGCAAAGTAAGCAATCCTTAAGGATTTTAGAATGTGTTTTTTCTGTCTGCGTTTTTCATCATCTGTTTTTGAAGAATGATATAACTGTTCTAGCTTTTTTCTATAGCGTAATAATAACGTCACAAATTGTTTGTCGCGTTGTTGTGCAACAATATAATCAGAATAATATTGTGGCTGTTGTTCGTGCGCTAACCACCGCTTAATACCTTCATTCTGAACAGCAACGGCAAAAGACTCGTTAAGCTCACTGTCATTTTTAAAGAATATTTTTTCATGCGCTAATTCATGAAAAAGCATACCTGCCATGGTCAAATCATCGTAACGCAACATCGGGTTATAAATAGGATCAGAAAAAAACCCCCGTGTTGAATAAGCGGGCGATGGCGCGATATGTACATCCCAACCTTCTTGCTCTAATTCCAGAGCAACCGATTCTGCATATGCCTTAGCAAAATATGATCGATAACCTAAGCATCCAAAAAATGGATAACACCATTGCTTTGTTTGTAATGATAATTCAGGGGTCGCGAACACATTCCATAAAACATAAGGACGACCCAGATCACTGTAACTACGGAAACTATCTGAATCAGGCAGCGATAAGTCACTGATCGCAAAATCATGCATACGTTCAACCGCTTTGAGTTTTTGAACGACTTCTGGTTTTGTTTCAGGATCTTTAATGACTTCAGGAATAGGTCTGCGTTTAGATAAGACATCTAACTGTCCGGAAATAGCATGACCATAATATTGCAACTCAGCACAACCGCTAAGCAACAAAAACACCAATGACAATAAAAAGTATCTTGTACACAACATATAAAAGCTAAACTAGACAGGATTAACATGATTTACAAGATAAAAATCAACTATCAAAACTATCATCCTGTTAATCTTGTAAATCCTGTCCAAATAAAAAAGGCTGCCTAACAGGCAGCCCTTTCATAAACCTGAGTATCGAAATTAAAGGCTTGAGTAGTAATCAATCAAAATTTTAGCAACTTCAGGGCGTGAAAATTCTTTAGGTGGCGCTTCGCCATTGCCTAACATTTCACGTACCTTAGTACCGGAAAGTAACACAAAGTCATCCTTTTCATGATCGTCAACTTCACGCATCATAACTACTTTGTCTAATTTCTTAGACCAAGCGGTGTGATCCGCCATGAACATTTCGATTTCCATTGCACCAGCGGGTACTTCATCATCGAAAATAGTCTGTGCATCAAAGGCACCGTAGTAATCACCCACACCGGCATGGTCACGACCAATAATGAAGTGTGTTGCACCCATATTTTGACGGAAGTAAGCATGTAACACTGCTTCACGAGGACCCGCATAAAGCATATCGAAGCCGTAACCAGTAACCATCGCGCTGTTAGCCGGGAAGTACACTTCTACCATTTTACGAATCGCTGCATCACGTACGTCTGCAGGAATATCACCTGGCTTCAATTTACCGAGCAACATGTGAATAACCAGACCATCACAACCTAAACGATCCATTGCCATGTGGCAGAGTTCTTCGTGTGCTAAATGCATTGGGTTACGTGTTTGGAAAGCCACCACTTTATTCCAACCGTGCTCAGAAATTTCATTACGAATTTCTACTGCAGTACGGAAAGTATCCGGGAAGTCATTAATAAAGTAACTGAAGTTTAATACTTGAATTGGCCCTGAAATAGCAAAACGACCGACACTATTAAATGCCGCAACACCTGGGTGCTCCATGTCATCCGTGCGGTAAACTTTGTCTGTCATGGTTGCCATTTGCGCATCAGTCACTTCTTCGATGGCTTCAACCGTTTGAATCGCAATAACAGGGTTACCGTCCACATTCGGGTCACGTAAGGCAATACGTGCTGCACCTTGTACTTCTGATGCGTCTTCAACCAAGTTCATCACAGGCACTGGGAAGAACTGACCACTGCTGGTCTTCATGTTTTCAGCACAACCCATGGCATCGGCCACGTTCATGTAACCGGTTAATGGTGTGAAGTAACCACCCCCCATCATCACGGCGTTACCGGCCGCTGCCGAACTAATCACAACCGAAGGCAGGCCTTCCGCTTCTTTTGTTAGTGCAGCATGCTCGGCTGTATCGTAAACGAACAATGGCTTCAGTTCGTCAGCACCAATTGGTTTAATCATGGGTATTCTCCGTATCTAACTATTTAAATTCTCATATAGGGATGTCGTTTTACATCAATAGAGGCGATCGTTTCAAACAAAATTACACTAATAGATACCATGATGGGGCTTATAAGCCCGCTATCCCCCTGATACTACAGGGTCATGCTATGATCTGGGCATGAAAACCTATTTAGTAGGCGGCGCAGTCCGTGACAAATTACTGGGACTTGAGCCGAAAGAACGTGATTGGGTGGTGGTCGGTTCCAGCCCCGAAGAAATGCTCAAACTCGGCTATAAACCCGTTGGCAAGGATTTCCCTGTGTTCCTGCATCCTGAAACAAAGGAAGAGTACGCATTAGCACGAACAGAACGTAAAATCGCGCCCGGCTACACCGGTTTCAGCTTTCACGCCGCTGCGGATGTCACGCTGGAAGAAGATTTGCTGCGCCGTGACCTCACGATTAATGCCATTGCCATGGATGATGATGGATCGCTCATTGATCCCTTTAACGGTCAGGGCGATCTTGATGCCGGCTTGCTAAAACATGTTTCAGCTGCTTTTTCTGAAGATCCTGTGCGCATACTCCGCATTGCTCGATTTGCAGCACGTTTTGGCAAAAACGGTTTTAAGGTGGCTCATGACACTAACAAACTCATGCGTGAAATGGTTACCAACGGCGAAGTCGATGCGCTGGTCGCAGAACGTGTTTGGAAAGAACTAGATAAAGCCTTAGGCGAAGATAATCCAGAAGCCTTTTTTAAGGTTCTGCGTGGCTGTGACGCACTTGCCAAATTGTTCCCTGAAATTGATGCGCTCTATGGTGTTCCTCAACCTGAACACCATCATGGCGAAATTGATACCGGCGTACATGTCATGATGGTATTGCAACAAGCCGCGCAACTTAGTGCTGATCCGAAAGTTCGTTTTGCTGCGCTCACCCACGATCTTGGTAAAGCCACCACGCCCGAATCAGAGTGGCCACGGCATATTGGTCATGAACAACGCAGTATGAAACTAGTTGAACAACTTTGTGACCGTTTAAAAATCCCTAATGATTACCGATCTCTCGCTAAAATAACTGCGCAGTATCACACTCACTGTCATCGCGCTGCTGAATTAAAATCAGCCACCATATTAAAAGTGATTGAAGCCTGTGATGGATTTCGCAAACCGGATCAATTTGAAAATTTCCTGCTAGCCTGTACCGCTGATGCACGTGGCCGTAAAGATCATGAAAATGATGACTACCACCAAGCTGATTTATTTCGAGCCGCATACACGGCCGCAAATGCCGTTAATACCAAAGCTATTATTGCTGAAGGACACCAGGGTGTAGCGATACGTGACGAATTACAAAAGCAACGCATTGCCGCAGTCAAAAAAGTACTTAACAAGAAAAGCTAATTATTTTACGAACGTTCTGCAATGAGGTGGTCACGCTTATCTTGACCGCGTGAAAAATAGTGTAAGCAATCGGCACAGAGGCAATCACCAAAATCATCGGCAATCATTGTACGTTGCTTTTCAGAGAGGGAAATTCCAACACACTGACACTGCAACACATTATTTGTCTTGCATTCAAAATCAGTTTTACAACGCGGGCATTGTTTGATTTCGTGTTGGCACATGGCAGCAGAATATCAGAATTTCTGCTTCAACACCCAGTTAAATATTAAGCTTTAATATAACGCCAATCTTCTTGCATACGCTGGATAATTTGACTCAATGCAGAGGGAGCCACTTTCACTTCAGGCAATAGTTCAACATCAATACCTCTTTCCTGAAGTCGTTTAATCGCTTTTGCACAGGCGAGAAATTCTATATTACCGTACTTATTTTTCAATTTCTGGATACGCGGCTGAAAAGATGAAACACCATTACGCATTAAATTAAGCCCGCCATCATTTGCAATCACTTCCAGGCGTAAATTTTTATTTTGTTGCTTGTACGAAATAAGCATTTGTTCCGCTTTATCTAGTGCTACACTGATTTTATCTGGATCAGCTGAGGTGATATGTAAAATAACATTACTAAGTTCAACGGGTGCAACTGTATCAGCGTTTGCTAACTGACCACGATTCATCAAGCCCTGATGACCAAACCAACCCACCACAACACCGACACCCAGTACTAAACAAGCCGCTACCGCCCAGCGAGAAAATGTTTGATTTCTCACCGCACCTTTAAGCGTAAAGGCACTACGATGAGGCAAATCTTCATAGGCATGTTGAACCATGTCACGCACTAAGCGTAATTCGCTCAACCGCTGACTAAGCTGGCTGTCTGCATTCACTGCAGAGAGCACACGGTCACGTTCACTGGCTTCAAGCTGCTCATCAAGAAATGCATTCAGCTCTTCGTCCGATATAAAATGTTTTTCCTTATTCAAGACTTACTTCTCCGTAATGTCACTATCTCAGCACCTGCTTTTGTAAGCGGAGTCTGATCAAGTAATAATTCTTTCAATTGGCGTCGAGCTCGACAAAGTCGGCTCATCACTGTTCCTGCTGGAATATCGAGTATTTCAGCGACTTCGGCATAACTGCATCGTTCTAAATCCACCAGCGCCAACACTTCACGTTGACCGATGGGCAGTGCCTGCATCGCTTGTCTTACATGCTGTACCGTTTCATAGCGTGAATTAAGCACTTCAGGACTTTGGTCATCAATGTGCAGCGTCTCATCAAACTCAATGGTTTCTTTTCTGCTACGCAAGTAATCATGCCACGTGTTCATTAAAATTCTGAACAACCAAGGCCCCATTGAATCAAGCTCTCTCAATTGCTTACGTTGCTTTAATGCTTTAGAACATGTCTCTTGCACCAAATCATCGGCTATATCTGGGCTGTGGCTCCATGCAAACGCAATGCGATACAAACGCTCACGACTCTTCGCAAGTGCCTGCTCAAATTCACGATTTTTGCAAAGCCCATCAAACAAATTCATTAAGATACCCAAGTTCCTAAAAGATAGACGAATAAGATAAGGAATTATTCCATTTTGCTGCCATTTTTTCTACTTATTTGCCATATAAAATATATGAATAGCAAAAATGGAATAAATGAAGATAAAACTTCGTCTAGTTATTAGTAATTGCAAAAAGCCGTTTTTAAAAAGGTAGAATTTAAACGAATTACTTGCTCTATGTTGTTAATTCAGTTACTAATAATGACTGATAATAAAAATTATATACTATAAATACCATCCGATTTGGAGAAACCAATGTTTACATCAAAAAATATCAAGCGCGGTGCTGTTGCGGCTGCGTGTGCAACGGGACTGTTGCTGTCTGGCTCTGCCAGTGCGGTTAACTGGCTCATGCTACAAGGTGTCGAAGGTAAGAAGGCGCCAGACCAACGTTTATTTGCTTTTATTCAACCTGCTTATGATGCGTCTGTAGGTGGTGATAAGTTACAAGGGCTTGTTAACCCCGCTACAGGTGTCGCTTTTCCACAAGGCGTTGCTAATGGACAATACGCAGTTCCAAATACCATTACACCTGAATTTAATGAGACCAGTGAAATTTACATGCGTCGTGCACGTGTAGGTGTACGCGGACGTTTCTCAGGTGCATGGAAAAACAGTTTTACATCAAAAATGAACTTCTTCGCGATGGTTGCATTGGATGATGGCTTATTTAACCAGAACCAATTCAGCACAGATCGTCGTCCATTAACCATCGATCACGCAAGCTTAACCTTTAACCATATTCCTGGCGCTCGCATCCGCGTTGGTTTATTTAAGAACCCCGTTTCTGATGAAGTTTTTCAAGGTGTAGCAACAATTGAATTCATTCAGTTTACTAGCTTCAATGCAACCCAGGTACTTGAAAACTTTTATGCTGGTAATGCCAACGCAGTTGGTAATGCTGGCGGCGCTAGCTCCACTCAAATAGGTACAGCGCAGTACAGTGCATACGGCTTTAGTGCTGTACGTGATTGGGGTATTCAAGTCTTTGATAGCTTCAAGGTTGCTAACAAATCTTGGGACTTAAGCTATGCCATTAAAGTTGGTCGTGGTGAAGCGATTAGTCGTGGCAACGATAGTAACAATGATAATGAGCTTTACCTCTATGCATCTGCAGAGAAATTATTGCCAGGTGGTCGAGGTCCGCGTAAAAACGGCATCAAAATGTATGGTTGGCACCAAAGTGGTAAACGTCAATTCTATACAGATGCAACCAACCAGGACTTTGACCGTACCCGTTATGGTGTTGGCGTTAAAGCCCTTGGTAAATTCTTTGGTTCTAAATACAAACACCGCTTCGGTGCTGAACTGGAATACGCAAAAGGCATGATCTTTATGGGACCTGCCGCTGGTGTTGCTCGCGGCAACGCAACAGCTGGACCAGGTTCTGTTGCTTTTGCTACAGACAACAGCAATAAGTCACGTGCTTTCCAAATAGAATATGCTTTCTACCTCAATAAGAACTGGCAGTTTGATATTCGTTGGGCCCGAGAACAACGCCTTTACCAAAGAGCATCAAATATTAACCAAGGTGCTGAACGTGAAATTGATGAAACAACTTTAGGTGTGACGTATCACTTCACCAAAAAATCTCGTTTAACTTTCAACTATGCTTTCCGCGATGTTGAAAAAGTGAATGATTACGATACTGCTACTGGTGTAGGTGCAGTAGGCGCTGCAAGAATCGATAACAATGCTAGCATCGTTACTGATTCAATCGGTGATCGACTTGGCCTACAGTTAACGTACATTTTCTAATACGTCGTTACTGTTTGTTATTAAGAAGCCCCGCAATGCGGGGCTTCTTTTATTTAAAGTCTTGTAAATCTTATCAAATCACTTTCTTAACAATCTTTCAAAACCACATAACAATTTTGCTAATACGCCACGCACTAACAACGCAGCGATAACGACACCTGACACGTTCATCAACATATCAGCCCACTCAAAGCTCCGGGTATTCACCAGCATCTGTGCAAACTCAAGACTCATGCCTAAAACAATAAGCAGAAAAACCGTTTTAACTCGCTGCGTTACAAATTGCGCGTACCATGCCATGACACCAAAATAGCCACTGAAATGGTAAATTTTATCTGACCATTGCCCAGACATTGGTAAAATTAGATGCGGTGCTAACGCCGCATACATAATAAATAAAACCATTAGTGCTCCTATCAAGTGCCATAGCTTTATCCAGTGAAGTTGCTGTAGTTGAGGCATCATTAATTATAGAAACAAATAAAGTAGCCCAGCGCCGAGCGCTAAGCGATACACAACAAATGGCCACATACCCATTTTACTTACCACTTTCAAAAACACATGAATGCAAAGATACGCCGCCAAGGCGGAGAGAACCGTAGCCGTTAACAAATTCATCCAATCAACTGCTTCACCCAACTTAATTAATTTTACCGTTTCAAGTCCACCAGATAACACAATCACGGGGATGGAAAGCAAGAATGAAAAACGTGCGGCTGCGGCTCTTTCTAAGCCCAACATTAAACCCGCCGTCATCGTAATACCCGAACGTGATGTGCCGGGTATCAAAGCAATCGCCTGTGCTACCCCTACAAAAGCAACATCACCCCAGGTTAAGGAATGCTCATTACGGCTTTGTTTGGCTTTCCAGTCAACCCAACCTAGTAACACACCAAAACCAATGGTGGTGGCGGCGATCACTAATGGCGAACGTAACTGCGTTGAAATGAAATCATGAAAAATTAAACCTGCCAGACCCACCGGAATTGTGCCAAGTAACACCGCCCAGGCTAAACGGCTTTCACCAACCGATTGGCGCTGCACAACTGAACAACCCCAATCTTTACTCATGGTGATGAGTTCTTTACGGAAGTACCACACCACAGCGGTTAAGCTACCAATATGCACCGCCACATCAAATGCCAGACCCTGATCTTTCCAACCATTGAGTAACGGTAGTAAAATCAAATGCGCAGAACTGGAAATCGGTAAAAATTCTGTTAAGCCTTGCAACAAGGCTAGAAAAAATGTTTGTTCAATTGGCATTCAACGTTCCCTTTAATACAACTCGACTTATTATAATCGACTACGTTGGTCTTGAAATGTAAACCCTTGCAACGGCAACGCTATGTTACGCGTCAACGCAATCACTTTAAATAACTCACCCATTTCTGAAGGCAAGACTAATTGCTTTATTTGTTGGGTCATTTTTATTTGTTCGTTCACGTCAGTTACGTTTGCCACCTGTTGCTCAATGCCCAATGATAATAAAAAATGCGCCTGCGTTGTATAACCCGCAACCGATAAACCATTCTCAACCGCTACTTCTGCCAACGCGGTAAAATCAACATGCGCGGTAATGTCTTGCAAACCAATCAGACTCATTGCATCTGGGTGAGCCCGATGTTGGTAATGGCACATTAACGTTCCCGTGTTGCGCTGTTGATGGTAAAACTCTCTACGTGTATAGCCATAATCAA
>CAZIWG010000074.1:0-11101 GCA_964542925.1 uncultured Granulosicoccaceae bacterium
GGTGGCAGCACTCAGGATGGTACGATGGATGCGGTGCTCGATATACAAAAAGCCGGTTTTAATGCTGCCCCTCATATATCTTGTATGGGGACAGACAAAGAGATTATTGTTAGCTTGCTTGAACAGTATAAAAATAATGGTATTAAACAACTGGTTGTTTTAAGAGGGGATATGCCATCAGGTGCCGGTTCGGGTAATCATGGTGACTTTAGTTATGCCAACGAGTTAGTTGGCTTTATTCGCAACAAATATAACGATCATTTTCATCTTGAAGTGGCAGCTTATCCTGAATTTCATCCTCAAGCAGTCAATGCCGAAGCCGATCTGGATAACTTTAAACGCAAAGTTGAAGCAGGCGCAAACAGTGCCATCACTCAATATTTTTTTAATGCCGACGCTTATTTTCAGTTTGTTGACGCTTGTGAAAAACGCGATGTATTCATTCCTATTACGCCAGGCATTATGCCCATAACAAATTACACCCAGCTAGCACGCTTTTCTGATATGTGTGGTTCGGAAATTCCTCGCTGGATCCGCAAGCGACTAGAAGCCTATGGTGATGATAAAGCATCCATACGGGCTTTTGGTGAAGAGGTTGTTACTCATATGTGCGAACGGTTACTCGCAGCTGGTGCACCTGGTTTACACTTTTACACTATGAACCAGACAGGCCCAACCAAAGCGTTGTGGAACAATTTAAACTTATCACAAGTGTAAATTAAAATGCGTGTTCCTCGCATTTATCTTAATCAGCAACTGGATAGTGGTAACACTATCCAGTTGTCTGATGAAGCCCATCGACATGTCATTAATGTTTTACGCCTGCGGGAAAAAGATAGGCTTATTATATTTAATGCTCAAGGTCATGAGTTTAATGCGTTTATTGAAAAAATAGAAAAGAAGCAAACATCGATAAGCATTGAGCAACAACAAGAGAATACCACCACATCTCCCTTGCATATTGAATTAGGTTTAAGCCTAATAAAAAATGATAAGCTTGATTTTGCCATTCAAAAATCTGTCGAGTTAGGTGTAACCAGTATAACGCCATTGTCAGCTGATCGCTCAACCATAAAACTCGATAGCAAACGTGAATTACGAAGACAGTCACACTGGCAGGGAATAATACAGAGTGCCTGCGAACAATCAGGGCGTAATATACTGCCCAAACTCAACACGCTGCAAACTATTCCGATCTGGCTGGCATCGTCAGAAATACCCGGCATTGTTTTTGAGCCCAGAGCAAGCATCGGTTTAAATAAACTTAAGCCCAGCAATAAAATTAGAATTATTATCGGACCAGAGGGCGGTTTCAGCAAAAATGAGCTTGAAGAAATTGCGCAATATCGATTTACACAGGTAAAACTGGGGCCACGTATATTACGGGCAGAAACGGCGGCTATTACAGCGATTGCGACGTTGCAGTTATTGTGGGGTGATCTAAATAATTAACCTGAACTCGGGATAATAAACTTACGTCATTCCCGCATGATTTTGGCGGGAATCTAGCTACTTAATCTCTGGATTCCCGCCAAAATCATGCGAGAATGACGCTATTTTTAAGTGTCGCTAGTAACTGATCAATATAGAATTCCTTATCCCGAGTTCAGGTTAATTAACTTTGTAGGTTACAGGCATGTCAGGCATGTAAATTCTGTAACCGTTTTTCTAAATCATCAATATCAGGAATGATTAACGACTGTCCTTCTACATCGACAATTTCAGAAACCGATTGCCTATTCTGAGGTTTGGACTCAAGCGTCGTAATACCATCATTTCTAATAACACTTAAACGTGGAATACCCTGAACAACAATACCAACATATGGCACCGCAGCATTACCATTTAAAGTGTTAAGGATTGCAATACGGTTACCTTGATGTGTACTTTGTGCTTCACCACTGGCAGTGATACTCGCATCCTCAAATGAAATTAACGGTACAAGGCGTTCACGCCATGTGATCTGGCCTAAAAACCAGTTCGGAGAGCCGTCTAAAGGCTCGGGGTTAATAAAACTAACCACCTCGGCAACGGCTGCATTAGGCAATAATATCGTTTCATCCGTTAAAGTAATTAGCAGGCAGTGAATAACATCCGATAAACTATCTGCTGTGTTTACAATTTCCTTACGTTGAGAATCAATGTATGTCACATCACCCATTATTCACTCCACTTACATATAAAAATTTAAATTTAATCATCACGCAAATAATCATACAATTTTTCTGCTAATTTCTTTGGGTTACCAGTAAAGCTGACAAACCCTTTTTCCTCAATATTTTCTGGCATGCTGCTGATAACACAACTGTCTGAAGATTGTGTCCACACCATTGCACCTTTTTTATGTAGCTGCTCACAGCCTTTAAGGCCATCGTCTCCCATGCCACTAAAAATAATAGTGCCCGTTTTTTTTCCATAACGAGTAAGCATGTCACTCAACACCATATTAATGGAAGGTGAATACTGTTGCTCCTGTTTAATCGGCGTAAGTTCAATCGCACCAATTGGGTTAATGGTTAGGCGTTCATTAACCGGCATAACAATTACTTCCTTATGCCGAACCACATGCCCCGCCAAAGGCGTGAGCACATTATAGTCGGTTACCTGATTAAGTTGTTCTGCCAGCAAAGCAATAAAATTGGCACCTAAATGCTGAGTTAAAATAAATGCAACGGGTAACCCCGAAGGCAGGTATTTAAAAAATTCCTTAACAGCATCCGGCCCACCTAATGATGCGCCCAACACCCAGACATTTTGAGCTAAAGCATCTTCAGCCCTAATAACTTCACTCGAAATACTAAGCTTCTGACTTGATGACTGATTATAGTGATCCGCATAGGTTTTTTCTGCAATTGAGTTCTGGCCAACCGATGCTGATATTTTCTTTAATAATTTACCGTACCAGCGGGCTAAAACCTGAGGTTCATTCAATGTTAAAACTGAAATATCATTAAAAATAATGGGGGTAGAGTGGTTATCTAATAGTGAGTCCAGAATATTATCATAATCACTGTGCTCATCAAGATCGAGTAAAATCACATCCAAATTAATTGAATCGAGCTTCCTTACAAAAGCAGGCGTTAGCGGTTCATTGATTACAACATTTAAACCCACATTTCCCAATGCTTCTTTAAGCTGTTTACGTTGCGAAACAGAATTGGATATCACTGCAATCCGTATCTGGCTTAATTCCTGCGATAACATAGAGGATGTCATGGGTAAATCTTTCACAGGTCGCTTGGCGTATGTGTTGGGCGTATCCATAAAATATTCTAATATTATTTATCTATGTTAAGCAGTGAATGAATATTTTCCAGTAATTCTGTTTCATTATATGGCTTACCCATATACATATTAACACCGATGCTCATTGCACGATCGCGATGCTTTTGCCCCGTTCGTGAAGTAATCATAATAATTGGAATGTCTTTCAATCGCTCATCATTACGCATATTAATCGCGAGCTCAAAACCATCCATTCGAGGCATTTCCACGTCTAATAACATGACATCTGGAATAACATCTAACAGTTGAGTTAACGCATCAACACCGTCTTTCGCCTGTATGACTTCTAATTCATTTCGTTCTAAGAAACGTGATGTTACTTTGCGCACGGTAATGGAGTCATCAACAACCATAACCGTCTGCATTTTTTCTTCTTCGATAACAGGCTCGGCAACATCAGCCTGAACTTCTGTTTCCAGGTAATTCTGCTCATCTTCTGTTAACGCAATTCGTATCAACACACCTAAATCAAGAATAAGGACAACATTGCCATCACCCATAATCGTTGCACCGGAAATACCACGCAAGGTACTTAACTGTGCACCCACTGGTTTAATGACAATTTCACGACTGCCCACTAGACCTTCAATGTGTAATGCAGCGCGGAAATTACCACTGCGAACCATCAATAGCGCCGCTTTATTCCCTTCGCCTGGCAAACTCGGCTTTACGCCATCCATTAAGTGTCCTAAATGAATGTAATGGAATTCTTCTTCGACCCATGTAAAAGTTGCATGTTCTTTTGACTGCAGTTCAAGTAATGCTTCATGTGAAATACGTTCAACACCTTCAACACTTAATAATGGTACCGCATACATACTGTCGCCAACATAAACCATTAAGGCACGACTAACAGCTAGCGATAACGGCATACTAATCGTAAATCGGGTTCCTTCACCATATGTGGTATCAATATTAAGCACACCACCTAACTGTTTAATTTCATTATTAACCACATCCAAGCCAACACCACGACCTGCAATTTGTGTCACTTCCTCAGCGGTACTAAAGCCCGACTCCAGAATTAAATCCAATAAGAATTTTTCGGACACCCGTGCGCCTTCTTTTATTACGCCGGTCTCAATCGCTTTACTGCGGATCGCATTAAAATCAATCCCTGCACCATCATCCGTAATCTGGATAACAACATCGCCACCTTCGCGACTCATATCAAAGTGAATCGTACCCTGCTCAGGTTTACCCGCTGCTTTACGTTGTGCCGGCATTTCAATGCCATGCGCAATTGCATTTCTTAACATGTGCTCAATTGGGGGCATCATGCGTTCAACAATGTTACGATCCAATTCAAGGTCAGCACCATCAAATCCAATATCAGCGTGTTTACCCAGTTCTTTACAAGTTTGACGTACAATACGTTTTAAACGATTCACCTGTTTTGCAAAAGGCACCAGCCGCGTGCTCATCAGCCCTTCCTGCAATTCAGTGTTCACTCGTGATTGCTGCACCAGCAGTGTTTCTGATTCACGGTTTAGTCCCGACAGAATGCTACGCAAACTGTCAATATCGTTCATGCTCTCAAGCATAGAGCGTGATATTTGCTGCATTTGAGTAAACCGATCAAACTCCAGTGGGTCAAAATGTTCATGCTCCGCAGATAATTTTTCTTCTTTACGTGTTTGAATTTGAGCCTCAGTTTCTATCTCAAACTTACGCAACTGTCCACGGAATCGGTCAACGGTTTCATCAAGTTCCTGTAAGTTAAAACGGAATGAGTTTACCTGTTGCTCCAGACGAGAACGATAGATACTCACTTCACCTGCAAAGTTAACCAAATTATTAAGCGTGTCCGCCCGAACACGAACCTGTTCAGCCGGTGCCGTTTTTTGTGGCGCAGCTTCAGCATCAACATCAAGGGATGACAAACTATTATCTTCTACTGGCTCAATACTTGTTTCCATTGAGGAAGGTGGTAACCCTGCATCCGGCTCATCAAAAACCGGTTGTTCAATTACTTCCGTGTTCTCACCGTCATCTTCTAAGTCAAGGCTATTTTCTGACAAGTCATTCTGAGATAATGATGAATCTTCGCTGACGTCAATGTCGGTAAGCTGTATATCATCAAGTTCATCTGCCAGTGAAGTAAGTTCTTCTGTTAACTCAATAGAAAGATCATTAATATTTTTAGATTCAACAACCGCATCCGCTTCGGAACCTATTTCAATCGCTAAACTATTTTGGTCCAGTTCATTTATTTCCAAATTTTCAATTGAAATTTCGATATCATTATTAGACGTTGTTTCTGAGTTAATATTTTCGTTTGCATTTGGCTCTGCAACTTCACCTGAATCACTGCTTCTGTTTTTTGCTCTTTGTACTCCAATTTCATCAATAATAGCTTGGCCTGATGAAAGAGGCTGATGTGCTTTAAGCTGCTCTAACATAGTCACAAGACTATCTTGTGTATGCTGAATAACGGCAAAAATATCATCCGACATTGCTGTTCCATTAGCCACAATATCGGTAATAAGTGATTCCAACTGATGGCTTACATCACCAATAACAGTGACACCGGACATTCTTGCGCCACCTTTTAAAGTATGTAGCTGACGTTGCAGTGCTTCTATATATTCATTGTTATCGGGATCTTTTATCCAAGCATGCAGCGTATTTTCACTTTCATCAAGAATTTCAGTGCCTTCTTCAATAAAAATTTCTAAAAGTTCTTCATCATAGTCATCGGCCATTTCTAACTCAATTGATGACGATATGCTATTTAAACTGGGTTCAACCATTCCGATATCATCGGCTTTATTTTTTCCATCTGAATGCCGAGTCGCCATTGACTCCCGTAATGTGTTTATTAGCGTTTCAATACGATGAACAAGATCCGTTGTTACATATAACTCATTTCCAGACTCACCAAGCTGCGCACAGATTAGCTCAATACGATTTGCAGAATCTGCAAATAGTTTGATGCCCTCATTTGATACAAGCAATTCTTCTGACTGAAGAAGTTTAATATAATGTTCCAACTGCAAGCATAATTCGGAAACAACTTGCACCCCCGTGGTTCGCGCACTACCGGTTAATGTATGCAATGCCCTGAACAAAGGTTCAGTCACTTCATGAATATCATTTTCGTGCCAGTCTGTTATATATTGTTTTAATGCCTGCAAATGAGTTGCAACTTCTTTACGGTAAATTTCTAAAAGAACGGAATCAATTTCGGGGCGCTGTATTTTATCAAGCGATTCATCGACAGGCTGGCTTAAAAAATCCATTGAAGGAGTATCCAGAACCGATAAATCCGGTTGAGGTATACTAACTGATGATATTGTTTCGGTCAGTGGTGTAAACAACTCCCCCCGACTTAAAGAGTCAGCATGCTCCATTAATGAAAATATATTTTGATCGGGACGTTTAGATGATTTAAGCAATTCATATAAAACAGGTAACGCAGCTCGGCCACGTTCCATTAAATCCAGTAACTCAGCTGTTGGCTGAATGGTTTTATCAAGAACCCGATTCAACATACTTTCAAATGCCCAGGCAAACTCACCTAAATCATTTGCACCAACTAGACGCCCACTACCCTTTAACGTATGGAAAGAACGCCGCATATCTTTAAGCGCCTCTATATCACCTAAATTAGACTTCCACAAGGGCAATAATCTGGAGATATTTTCATATTCTTCTTCAGCTTCTTCCAGAAATATCTCGAAAATTTCTTCATCTATCTCAATGGGAGGTGAAAATGTTTTTGATTCATTTTCCTGTGATTTATTTTGTGCCGCAGAGACTTGCTCGGGAATGGAAAATTCTGCAGGTGCTTCTATAGTATTTTTTTCTTGAAGTTCTAGAGACAAGTCAATCGCTTCGCTATTCCCATCTACTACTGACATGCCTGTCACATGCTTTAATAGTTCATCGCGCGCCCATAATAAACTTTTTTCGGTATCATCACTAAAGACTTCGTTATTATCTGCAACCCGCTGAATGGTTTGCTTCATGTCATTGGTGATTTTTAGTACCGTTTCTTTATTGTCACCCTTAAAGTTTTCTTCAATACTCTTAATAACTTCAACCACCAGACCTGCAACATCACTGCTTAGCGGGTCACTAAACCATAAACCCATCGCTTCGTCTAACCGCTCAATTTCCTGACTGCTTTCTGAATCGGATGAGTCAGCCAAATCCAGTTCCAGTGTACCTTCAATCTCTAATGATGTTATTTGTTCTGTGTCAGTCGATTTCAAATCACTTTCAGTCACTTCCGGCGTAAAAGCTAAATCAAATTCGAGATCTTCAGCGGTTACATCTAGATCCGGCTGGGATAAATCAGTCACTGTTTCCGGCTCATCAAAATCAGGCTGAGCTAAATCAGTAATTGTCGCATCAACACTCTCATTCGTTGCCGCAACTTCCACCTCAGATGGCGCAGCCAGATTAATAACGGTATCATCTGTGGCTTCAACCAAGGTGTCAGCATCGATGTTGATAAGATCTTGGCTTGCATTTGGATCTCTGACTGTTGGCTTATCCTCATCTAACACTTTACCAAGTTGTTCTAAACTGGTTGCAGCTACATTTAATATTGCCGTTGGTTCACCCCAACTATCCACCAGAGATTCCATATAATATTCAATGCTACTGATTGCATCGGCAAGATAGTCGAGCGTTTCAGGTTCTGGAATTGTTTTCGAAGGAATAAGCTTGTTCTCAACATAACCTTTGCAGCTCAACAACAACTCAGCCGCACGATCCAATTGTAATATATTTAAACTACCACGTACTTTATCGAGTAAAGCAGGAACCGAGCTTAATACTTCAGGATGATTGAGTTGACGACTAAAATCTGTCACCGATTCTTTTACTGCTGCAATATCAATTTTTGCTTCTGCAACAACCGATTCAAGTAGCTCTTGTTGTTCTGCTGTTTTAGGTTGTTTAATGCTTGAACTACTATCACTCGAAGCTGCACCATCAACAGGCCGCTGTGTCACTTCGCCCATTGAATTAAGCGTATGTTCAATACCAATAATAGCGGCAGCTATTTCCATTAGCTCATCATCGGTAGCATCATGTTTACCATCAATGATGCTATCAATAAACTCAACCTGCTTAATTAAGTCTTTACGTTGAGGCCCTAAACTTAACATGCCTAACGTATCGGCCATGCTGGTTAAGTTTTCACTAACCGACTTAAGAATTTCCGGGTTTTTATCTTCGCTGCGCATAAAGACATCAAGTGAATCTTTAACTTGCAGCAAGTCTTCTTTTAATACGCCCGACACCGTATCCATTAGTGCAACATTAGGAGCATTTAAATCTGCTCGGGCTTTTTCAAGCGTTTGGGTGTCTGGCATTACCTCGGCTAACTTAAATAAATCCTTAACCTGCTTTGTTTTTTCTGCTGTAGCCGAGGAACCCGCAACATAATAAAGCAGGTTCTTCAATAAATCCGTAGGTGGTTCCATTGCCAAAACAACTTCACCGCCATCAATTATTTTTTTAATCGTGCGGTCAACTTTGCCAACTAAGGACTTAACTGCAACACTTGCATCGACACCCTTGTGTTTAAGGCTGTCTATCAAACCATCGGCAACCCACAACATGCGGCTAGTATTTTGTTCTTCTGAAACATTACGTAAATCTTCAAGCACATTTGAAATAAGCCCAAGACTCTTCTTTTCGTTCTTTTTATTAAACCAGCCTAATAACCCAAGGTGAAACTGATGACGTTTTTCTTTTGCTAATTCTGCTATCTGTTTTGTTATTTCGCCGTCTTTGTGTAATTTAGCTTTAGGGGCAGGCGGCTCCACACTTAAGTCCGGATTAAATAATGCAGTTTCAGATAATAATGCTTCGCTGCGTGCTGCCCGCATGTCATTAAATAATGGCAATAAAACAATAGGCGTATCTTTTTGTCCGGCCTGTAACTTCTCAAGGTAATCAGGTAACTGAAGACTACCGCGGATTAAGACTTCAAAGGATTCATCTTTATTCTTAACGTGATTGCTGTGAATAGCTTTTGCCAATAACTCCAATTCTTCAGCTAATAAAGAAGCACCATACAACTCAACCATTTGCAACGTACCATACACCTGATGCAAATAGTTAATGCAAAATAAAATAAGAGATTCATCTTGTTGATCTTCGATATAAGACTCAAGTGAGGTACGCGCCTGTTCCATAGTTTCGTCAATTTCTGACTTAACCCAGTTTAGCGTATTAATATCTAACTCATTATTAACAGTCATACTACACTCAATTAATCGTTTTATTCACAACTACGTCGAAATGCAAGCGTTGACTGGAAAGTAAGACTTTCCATCTTGGGGTGGTTCCAACCCAGAACTTCACCTGCACCCAAAATTAATATGCCGCCCACTTTCAAGTAGTTAGCAAATTCATTTAAAATTTTAATTCGTAATGCCTGATCAAAATAAATCATCACATTCTGGCAAACAATAACGTCAAACTCTGAAAATGGAAATGAATCCATTTTTAATAAATTTAACTTTGTAAAACACACCCTTTCTTTTAAATTATCGTTAACCCTGTATTTATCTTTTTCTATTTTTGAAAAATAATAATTTAAATAACCATCCGGCAAATTTGTTAAGCGATTTTCTGGATACAAACCTTCACGAGCCGTTGCCAGTGCAGCTAGACTAATATCAGTTGCATGCACGCCTTGCTTATTTTCAATGCTATTCAACCTGCAAAAATGCTCAAACCACAGTGCCAGCGAATAAGGTTCTTCACCGGTTGCACAACCCACACTCCATACCTGAAGATTTAATTGTTTTTTATTGAGCAACTTGTTTTTTTCAATATATTCTTTTTGTATTAATTGAAATATACTGTCATCTCGCCAAAAACGCGTTTCATGTACGGTCAACCGGTCAACTAATGTTTCCCATTCAATAAGCCCACGGCGTTCATCACTAACAAGTTCAAAATAAGCCTGATAGCCGTCAATTTTTATTTCCCGCATGCGGATGGAAAGTTTTGATAATAAAAATGACTTTCTATTCTCAGGTATCCGCATACCTGTTCGTAATTCAACTAACTCAACCCAACCATTAAATAGCACACTATCCATTTCAGGCAAGGACTGCAAATGCCAACTATTTTGTGTAGCACTGTCTTCTATGCATGAGTCAACCAGATGATTATCATCTGTCTGTTGCGCCACCTGCTCTGATTTCTTTAATGCCATCAATGTTTAAAATATCCAGATAATATTTTATATCTGAATCTATTCAGGCAGTTTGAAACCGGCAACCGAACGACGTAACTCGTTCGCTAATTCAGCTAAATTACCAATCGATGCCGCCGTTTCATTGGTACCGGCAGAAGTTTGTGTTGTAATCTCCTGAATAACATTCATCGTGTCAGAAATATTGGAAGCGGCATTCGCCTGTTGCGATGCTGATTCGGAAATATTTCGAATCAAGTCCGCCAGATGCTCGGACACCGTTTCAATTTGTTCCAGTGCCTGTCCCGCATCCTGCGCTAGCTGTGCACCCGATACCACACCTGCGGTACTTTGTTCCATTGATGCCACTGCTTCTTTGGTATCGGACTGAATACCTTTAACCAGTGCTTCGATTTGTTTTGTTGCATCAGCTGAACGTTCCGCAAGTCGCTGCACCTCATCCGCAACCACCGCGAAACCACGACCTGCGTCGCCCGCCATCGCCGCCTGAATCGCTGCGTTTAATGCCAAAATATTGGTTTGTTCGGCAATGTCGTTAATCAGCTCAACGATATCTCCAATTTCCTGCGAGCTTTCACCCAGCCTTTTAATCCGTTTCGATGTTTCCTGAATCGTTTCACGAATGCTGTC
>CAZIWG010000075.1:0-7285 GCA_964542925.1 uncultured Granulosicoccaceae bacterium
CACCGCAACAGCAACAGCACCAGTGGCCATAGAGCCCTTGAGGAATGTTCTGCGTGTTTGGTTCATTATTAAAAACTCCTGTGTTTTTCTTTTAACACTTAACACCATCGCAATTGTCATACCAACTTATGACACCAATATAAAACAATCACTTAACTACAAATTCTTAGCCTAAAACAAAAACGCGGATTGCATATCGCAATCCGCGCATTGCAAAATTAAATGCTAGCTAATTTAGCTAACAGTTACTTCTGTTGATGCTTCTTCACCTAAGTTATCTAACCAACTTATTGATATGGCATCACCCTTAGCTGCACCATCAATTTCAACTGACAGGTAAGGATTTTTAGACACTGCAATACCCATATTCACTTTAATGACTTCAGCATCATTATGTTTAACGGAGACTTCTTGAATAAAATGAGCAGGAATAACTTCACCTGTTTCTTTGCTCTTACGAAGACCTGTTTCCATTGGGTGGAATAAGATTGCCTTAATAACGGCATATCCTTTTTTACCACTTGCGCGTACTTTTAATTTTTTCTTAGCCATGTCTCTATCTCCTTAACCGCCACAACCGCCAAGGGTAACCTTGACTGTCTTTGTTGCACCGTAAAGCTTGCCATTTGCACGAACCACGGCGACCACCTTAGATGTTTTACCTAATTTGATGCGTGTAGCCAGAACTGGGCGAGCTTTTGCACTCATATCTGCTGAGATAGCAAGTGGGCGAGAATTTTCCATGGCGAAGATACTAATAGACTCAACACCGGTAATTTTTGTTTTCACAGTAACGGGAACAACAGAACCGTTTTCTGCAATATCAGGCGTGCGAAGCTTAATTTTATTTGTTTCTTCGAAACCTTCACTACCTAATAAACCTTTCATTGCTTTTTTGGCATCTTTTGAGTCAAAAGCAGCCTTTGGCCATGCAGCCAATACACGTGATGGCGTTAATAAACCTGAAGCAACGGATACTGCAACAAGACTACCTGCCATTGAGTTACGCAAAAAACTGCGTCGTTGGTTATTCATCATTATCTTCCTCCTGCGATTCTAGATTGTACTGTACCAGAAGTTGAATTTCGTCTCTGATGCTAAAAAGCGGTGCAAGTCGCACCATTTACAGTGCAGAGTGCATTAAGCCATTGAGTCTTCCATTTTCTGGTACTGCTGTAGCCGTCGCCATAATGTCGATTTATTGATCCCCAGCGCTAAAGCGGTTTTTTCTCGGTTTCCCGAATATTTTTCTAATACTTTCAATATGTAACGTTTTTCTAACTCTTCCAGCAAAGGCAAATCTGCATCAATCGAGTCACCTCTAGCCATGGTTGGCAACTCTTCTAAGGTCAATATTTCATTTTCAGCCAGTGCAATATGCCGTTCTACAAGGTTTCGTAGCTCTCTTACATTGCCTGGCCACTCATATTCACATAATTTTTGCATGGATTTAGCATCAAAACCTTTCACGTCACGATTAAACCTATCTGCAAAATGATTTACAAAATGCTGGATCAATTCAGGTATGTCATCACGTCGCTCACGCAACGAGGGCATGCGTAAATTAACCACATTAAAACGATGATAAAGATCATGCCTGAATTTATTCTGCGCCACCATTTCTTCTAAATTACGATTTGTCGCCACCACAAAGCGCACATCGATTTGTACTGGCTTAATGCCTCCTACTCGCTGCACGGTTTGTTCTTGCACCACCCGCATTAACTTGGTTTGCATTGCGTCAGAAATGTTACAAATCTCATCAAGAAACACCGTGCCACCGCTCGCCATTTCTAATAAACCCGGTTTGCTTTGTGACGCACCGGTAAATGCCCCTTTCTCATGACCAAATAATTCTGACTCAAGCAAACTATCGGTCAATGAACCACAATCTATAACAATAAAAGGTCGATCAGCAACACTACTCTGATAGTGAATGGCGCGTGCGGCTAATTCCTTACCGCAACCTGACTCACCTTCTAAAATAACGTTGCAACGAATATCCGCAATTTTTTCAATCGTAGAATACACTTTATGCATCGCATCACTTTGACCCAACATCCCGTAACGATGCTGTTCATCACTCAACTGTCGTTTCAACAATAAATTTTCTGCTTCTAACTGATGATGCTTTAAAGTTTTATCAATTAGCACCAATAACTCGTCCATGTCGTAAGGTTTTTTAATAAAATCGGCTGCACCTAAACGCAACGCTTCAATCGCATTATCAACAGTTGAGAAAGCCGTCATCATGATCACGGGGATATCTGCGTTAAAACTTTTAACTTCTGCCAATAATTCCATACCTGTCATACCCGGCATGCGTAAATCAGTGATGACTAAATTAACTTCATTGGCATTAATAAATTCCATGGCATGATCAGGGTTCTTAAAAATCTCGCAACGGTATTTATTTTCGTCAATAAAACGCAACATCAAATCGCCCGCTTTAGCATCATCATCAATGAAAACAATTAACGGACGTTGTTCTTTCTTCGCCATAATTTTATTCCTGCTTCGCTTTAATTGGCAATGTCATGATCGCCAACACGCCCACTTCTTTATTATTACGTATAGTGAGTTCACCACCATGCTGCTCAATAATGCCCATGCTAATGGATAAGCCTAAACCATATCCATCACCTACCTGTTTGCTGCTATAAAATGGATCAAACACTCTGCTTAAATCTTCTGCTTCTATACCAATGCCGCTATCCGATACAGAAATGGATACTGTCTCCACATCAGTGTGCACAAAAACTTCTACTACACTATCACGCGCACTAGCTTGAATTGCATTAAGTAATAAATTAATAAGCACTTGTTGTAATTGGCCTCGATCACCATACACAGATGCTTCCAAACTACCAGCAGACACTAGTAAAATAGCATTCTTGCTCGCTTGCTGCTGCACTAAAGAAAAAGTATCTTCAATCCATACAGAGAGCTTAAACTCAGAAAAGTTCGGTGGCACTTGTCGTGCAAAATTTAATATGCCTTGAACAATACCTGATGCACGCAAAGTTTCTTCACGCAAAGAAATAATATCCTGTTTGCTACTTTCATCAGTGCAATTCGCATTACGCTCTAATAATTTACTCAATGTTAAAATATTATTTAATGGGTTATTCAGTTCATGTCCAATCCCTGCTGCCATTTGCCCAATACTTGCTAACTTATCTTGCTGCAACATAATATGTTGAGTGTGCTCTCTTTCTGTTGCCGCTTTATCCAGTGTGTCTGCCATGTAATTAAATGAATCGGCAAGCTCTGCGATTTCTTCGCTACTTTGTTCTGCATCCGCTCGCACTTTTTTACTGCCATTAGCATACTCTTTAATCGTTCTAGCTAACCGTGTCACCGGCCTTGCTATTTGATTCGCCGTCATTCCGGCTAGCCATAAACTAATTATTAAAATAACCCCTGCAACAATCAAGCTTACAATACGTATTTGTTTGAAGGGTGCATCTATCGCATTTTGATCAACACGCAACATAACAATCCAATGCGCTAATAAATCGGGGTACGGCATGTATTCAATAAAATAAATCGATTCTGAATTATCTTTGCTGGTCACATAACCTTCGGGCTCACCAATAATCTGTTTATATAGATCTTCCGGTAATATATTTTTTAAACGTTTTTCTTGAGATTTATTATCAGTAAAACTTAATTCCTGATTATCATCAAAAAGTATCACTTCATGACGATCTGGTTCTTCAGGATTTATTTCGGCTATTAGAATTTTTGCGTTACGTGGTCTACGAGTATATTCAAGAATACGATTTATTTGTTCTCCCAGCATGTTCACAACTAAATAACCAACAAATATTCCATCTCGTGACATGGGTAAAATATAATCTAGCATTGGCAAGCTAGTGTTTTCTTCCTGCTCAGACTTGGTCTGATTTAAGAGTGTGACACCAATCTCATTATTCGGTAGTTCGTACAAGCGATTTAAATATTGCTCATCATCAATTTCTTCCTCGGCAAAAGGAAAGCTTTCGATACCATCAAACGATGCGGGGGCACTTTGTCCAAATCGTACTTTCACTAAGGTGTTGGCTTGCGAGTCGAGTACACGCAAAGTATTCATCGAAGGTACCACTTTTTGAAATGCTTCAAGAAACGTATTGATATTATCGGTGCGTTTAAAAAATTCTGGGTGTAATTCTCCATCAGCCGCGGCCTGCATCACCGGAATATATTGTTCAATCGCCGGTGCTGTTGCTAATGCCGCAAAGGTTTCTCGATCTGAGGCCAAACGGCGATCAATTTCTCCGACTAAACTCTCTAGGCTACCCGCTAATTCTGAGCGTACATCTTCCTCATACCGCTGCTCGGTATAGTAGGTAGCGACCAAGACCAAGATGGTCATCGGTAACAAGATCGACAACGCGACTCGAAGAAAAATGTCATTTCTTAGCTGCAAACGACTTCCTTAGTGATTTAAATGCTGTTTCGCCAATATTGGTTGATTTCTAAACCTTTTTCTAATTATACAGCGAAGATCGTGCCAGACGCGTGCATAGCGGCAAGTTTCGTTTATACTGCATCAAAATGACTGTTCTGCTAGGAATTTGTTGATGACGACACACACACATACAAGCATTTCTTCACGCCGATTCGGTAAAGTCGGGCTTATTTTATTGCTGGCTCTGCCACTATTGCTCGCTGGCTGTGGCCAAAAAGGTAAACTTTACCTGCCCGATGAAGCTGCTAGCCATACACAGCAACAAGCCTGAGGGAGCATCATCATGACTGATACTGCATTTCACTATGCAGACGGAACACTGTTTGCTGAAAATGTTCCCCTTAATGAGATTGCTGCGCAATTTGGCACACCTAGCTATGTATATTCTCGTTCTGCGATTGAGTCTACATGGCAAGCGTATGCCAATGCATTGTCTGATATACCGCATTTAATCTGTTATGCCGTCAAAGCCAATTCAAATATTGGCGTGTTAAATATTCTTGCTCGACTTGGCTCAGGTTTCGATATTGTCTCTATCGGTGAATTAGAACGTGTTCTAGCTGCAGGTGGTTCAACCGGTAAAATCGTCTTTTCAGGCGTGGGCAAACAAACCATCGAAATAGAACGAGCACTTGAAGTAGGTATCCACTGCTTCAATATTGAATCTGAACCCGAATTGCAGCGTATTAACGACATTGCAGGTGCAATGGGTAAAAAAGCACCTGTTTCTTTGCGCGTTAACCCTGATATTGATGCGGGCACCCATCCTTATATATCGACAGGTCTAAAAGAAAATAAGTTTGGGATTCCCATCGAATCTGCGCTGGATGTTTATAAAAGTGCGGCTGAACTACCACACCTTGAGATACGTGGCATTGATTACCATATCGGCTCGCAATTAACCGATCTATCACCGTATGCCGAGGCAATGCAACGCACCTTAGCACTGGTCGATCAACTCACTGAGATCGGTATTCAACTCCAGCATATTGATATTGGTGGCGGCATTGGGATTTGTTATGCCAATGAAACACCGCCTTCGGCTACAGACTATGCGGCTATTATTAAAAAGGCTTTAGCTGGCAGAGACCTATCTTTGGTGCTTGAACCTGGTCGCTCGATTGTCGGTAATGCGGGTGTCTTGCTCACTCGTGTTGAATACCTGAAACACAGTGATGATCATAATTTTGCGATTATCGATGCCGCGATGAATGACCTAATGCGCCCCGCTTTATATGGTGCCTGGCAAGCCATTGATCCCATCACACCACGCCCCGCGCCGATGGCCCAGCTTTATGATGTCGTCGGTCCTATTTGTGAAACGGGTGATTTTCTCGGCAAGCAACGCCTATTGTCTCTCGAACAAGGTGATTTGCTCGCCGTAAGGTCTGCCGGTGCCTATGGTTTCACCATGAGTTCCAATTACAACTCTCGACCTCGCGTGGCTGAAATCATGGTAGATGGTGACCAGCTGCATGTCATTCGTGAGCGTGAAACAGTGGCTAGCCTGACAATGGGCGAACATTGCCTTCCTGAATAGCGGCAAGCCATTAAAAACCTGCTAACCTGTGCGCATGAATATTTCTTTTTCAAAAATGCATGGTCTTGGCAATGATTTCATTGTGATCAATGCTATTGAGCAACCGCTATCGCTTGATAGCGAAACCATTTTGCGTCTTGCCGATCGGCATCGTGGCATTGGCTGTGATCAAATCCTGATTGTTGAAACGGCGCGTAGTGCCGAGTTTGATTTTTTCTACCGCATATTTAATGCCGATGGCAGTGAAGTTGCCCAATGTGGCAACGGCGCACGCTGCTTTGCGCGGTTTGTACGCGATCAAGGTCTCACCGATCAAGACAGCATTAAAGTTGAAACCTTATCCGGTCCTATGCTGCTGCAAATCGAAGCCGATGGCGACATCACTGTCAATATGGGCGTACCTCGTTTTGACCCGAGTGATATCCCGTTACAACATGAACAACGCGAAAACAGCTATCAACTGACAATTGATGATCAAAGTATCGAATTCGGGGCTGTTTCCGTCGGTAACCCGCATGCTGTGATACGCGTTAATGATATTGAATCTGCACCAGTTGCTACACTGGGTCCTATTCTCGAATCCCATACATTTTTTCCACAACGCTCCAATATTGGCTTTATTGAAGTGATCGATAACCATCAACTCAACCTGCGCGTTTACGAACGTGGCGCAGGTGAAACGGAAGCTTGTGGCAGCGGTGCCTGTGCCGCAATGATTATCGCTCGCCAACAAGGGTGGGTTAGTGATAGTGTAACGGTTAACTTGCGTGGCGGGATGCTTCGTATTAACTGGAAAGGTGAGGGCGAGCCTGTCTGGATGACGGGACCTGCAACGCACGTTTTCGATGGTCAAATAACATTATGAGTTCACATCAAGAACAAGATTTAAATATTGATGGCATCGCTGAAAAAGATGTCGTCGATTATTTACAAAAGCATCCGCGTTTTTTTGAAAACAATCTCAACATTCTTTCTGAGCTTCGTTTGCCTCATCCTAGCGGCACCGCTATTTCCTTGATTGAACGCCAAGTTGATGTGTTACGTGATAACAATCACAAACTTGAACATAAACTCAATAACCTCATTCAGATTGCCCGCGACAACGATCGCCTTAATAGCCGTATCCAAAAAATGGCGTTAGCACTGATGGAAACAACCGAGTTAGATGAAGTTTTTTACGCCGTACAAGTTATTTTACGCAGTGAATTTAATGCCGACACCACCACACTACGTTGCTTTAGCGCGCCGAAAAAATCGACGACACTCGACGA
>CAZIWG010000075.1:7385-10758 GCA_964542925.1 uncultured Granulosicoccaceae bacterium
CTACAACACGAACGACGCCTTTCAGAACGCACGGTAGAAAACTATCGTCGTGATCTTGTTCGCGTACAAGCTTATTGTCATGACAGAAAAATATCTGAATGGAACCAGCTTGATGTACATGGCGTTCGTGCTTTAGTCGCCCATCTTCATCGACAAGGTTTACATGGTCGCAGTATTGCCCGGCTACTTTCCGCATTACGTAGTCTGTTTCGATTTTTACTTCGCGAAAATCAGGCTACCCACAATCCCGCTGAAGGGGTTAGCGCGCCTAAATCAGAACGCCTTTTGCCCAAAGTTCTCGATGTCGATCAAATGTCGCGACTACTCGATATTAAAGGTGAAGAACCCCTCACGCTGCGCGATCGCGCTTTAATGGAATTAATGTATTCCTCAGGTCTACGATTATCTGAACTCGTTGGCTTGGATATTAACGATCTCGACCAGCGTGATGCACTCGTCACCGTCATCGGTAAGGGCAATAAAAGCCGTGTCTTGCCGGTGGGTCGGCTAGCTTTACAAGCGATTAAAGTTTGGCTAAAAACAAGAGTCGCTATGGCCGACATCGATGAAACCGCTTTATTCGTCAGCCGTAACGGCAATCGTTTATCCGCACGCGCCATCGAAGCGCGGTTACGCCAATGGGGGCTGAAGCAAGGGCTTGATGCCAAGGTGCATCCACATCGACTTCGCCACTCCTTTGCCAGCCACATGCTTGAATCGAGTCAAGATCTACGCGCCGTTCAAGAACTACTCGGGCATGCTGATATTGGCACCACCCAGATCTATACTCATCTCGATTTTCAACACCTCGCACAAGTCTATGACACTGCTCACCCTCGTGCGAAACGAAGAAAACGTCCCTGAATCAGCTAAATCCTTGAAAATTCAGGGTTACTCCCTGATTTAACAAGGAAAAATCTCACCTGATGGCTTGAAAATAGCCGTGTTTGCCTCAAGATCGTGTACAATCGTCTGCCTTTTCAGCATCAATGCAAGGAAATCAGTTTGGAACAGTTTCGAGGTACCACCATCCTTTCCGTTCGCCGCAACGGGCACGTTGTCGTCGGCGGTGACGGTCAAGTGTCGATGGGTAACACCGTCATGAAAGGCAACGCGCGCAAAGTACGCCGTTTATATAATGACCAGGTACTGGCTGGATTTGCCGGAGGTACCGCAGATGCCTTTACTTTATTCGAACGCTTTGAAGGCAAACTCGAGAAATATTCTGGCAACCTCACCCGTGCTGCGGTTGAACTCGCCAAAGACTGGCGTACTGATAAAATGCTGCGCCGCCTTGAAGCACTATTAGTTGTTGCCGACACCGAAGCTTCTCTTATCATTTCTGGTAATGGTGATGTGATTGAACCAGAAAACGATATTATGTCGATTGGTTCAGGCGGCCCATTTGCGCAGGCTGCTGCGATTGCCCTCATGGAAAATACCGAACTCAACGCACAAGATGTAGTCACCAAAGCACTCAATATCGCTGCTGATATTTGTGTGTACACCAACCGTAATCTGACAATTGAAAAATTAACAGTTGACGCCAAATAAGCGCGACTGCCTGTACTTATGACAACAACTATTTCCACCTCCATGACACCACGTGAAATTGTGCAAGAGTTAGACAAACACATTATCGGTCAAGCCGATGCTAAACGCGCTGTTGCTATTGCCTTACGAAATCGCTGGCGCCGCATGCATGTAAGAGAAGATCTACGCAACGAAATCACCCCAAAAAATATTTTAATGATTGGCCCAACCGGTGTGGGTAAAACTGAAATCGCTCGTCGCTTAGCGACACTGGCTAACGCACCTTTCATTAAAGTTGAAGCCACTAAATTTACCGAAGTGGGTTATGTTGGTCGTGATGTCGAATCAATTATTCGTGACCTTGCTGATATTGCGATTAAAAATATTCGTGAACAGGAAAAAGACAAAGTAAAACACCGCGCTGAAGATGCTGCCGAAAATAGAATTTTAGATGTGCTGTTACCACCTGCACGTGGCGTTGATGACGATGAAAAAGAAAATGATACTCGTCAAAAATTTCGTAAAATGTTACGTGAAGGTAAACTTGATGATAAAGAAATTGATATTGAATTAAGCTCTGCTGCTGTGGGTGTAGAGATTATGGCGCCGCCCGGCATGGAAGAAATGACTTCCCAACTGCAAAACATGTTTCAAAATATCGGCACTGATAAAAAGCGTAACCGCAAACTTACGGTAAAAGAAGCTTTTAAGCTTCTTACAGATGAAGAAGCCGCCAAACTGGTTGATGAAGAAAACCTTAAAATTACCGCCATGGAAAATGTTGAACAAAATGGCATTGTGTTTCTTGATGAAATGGACAAGATTACCAAGCGCGGCGAATCAAGTGGGCCAGATGTTTCACGTGAAGGAGTGCAACGCGATTTATTACCACTGGTTGAAGGCTGCACGGTTTCAACCAAACTTGGCATGATCAAAACTGATCATATTCTTTTCATTGCCTCGGGTGCGTTTCACTTATCAAAACCTTCCGATTTAATTCCTGAGCTGCAAGGTCGCTTACCTATTCGTGTTGAACTGGATTCACTCGGCAGTGATGAATTCAAACGCATTCTGACTGAACCCGATGCGTCGCTTACCGAACAATATACCGCCTTGCTTGAAACTGAATCTTTAACGTTGGCATTTTCCGACGATGGCATTGCACGTATTGCCGAGGTCGCATTTCAGGTCAACGAAAAAACCGAAAATATTGGCGCGCGCCGCCTACACACCGTCATGGAACGTTTGCTCGAAACTATTTCTTATGATGCTTCTGAACAAAGCGGTGAATCCATCACCATTGATGCAGACTATGTTGATGAACATCTAGGCCCACTTGCCGAAGATGAAGACATGAGTCGCTACATACTTTAAGGAATTTATAATGCCTAATACACCCATCCCTACTGAGATCAAACTCAACCAAAAAGCACGCCTACTCGAACTTACGTTTGATGACGGCCAAAAATTTGAACTGAGCTGCGAATACCTTCGCGTCAACTCTCCTTCCGCTGAAGTGCAGGGTCATGGTCCCGGTGAAGGCGTGTTACAGGTTAGCAAAGAAAATGTCGGCATTGATACGATTGAGCCCGTCGGCAGTTATGCTGTGTTGCTCCGATTTGACGACGGTCATGACACTGGCATCTATGCATGGGATACACTCTATAACCTCGGCGCAAATAAAGATGCGATCTGGAAAGATTATTTAGAACGTCTGGAAGCCGCAGGGCATAAACGCCGTGAGCCTTCTGGGCTATAATAAGCACAAATAGTCAGGAAATACGGAATGGAAACAAACAAACAAGACTCCTCAAAGACCCATTTTGGCTTTGAACAAGTC
>CAZIWG010000076.1:0-10595 GCA_964542925.1 uncultured Granulosicoccaceae bacterium
TATTCCAGGTGCTGAATTGGGTATGACCTCAGATGGTTTTTTTGCCATGAATGAACCACCGCGTCGTATTGCTGTAGTGGGCTCAGGATATATTGCCGTTGAAATGGCAGGTTTGCTGCGCGCATTAGGTTGTGATGTCACGTTAATTATTCGTAGCGAAACCGTTCTACGTGGTTTTGACGCGATGTTGCGTAATGTGTTGATGGAAGAAATGATTTCAGCAGGTGTCAACATGATGTCGAGCATGCAAATTCAAAAAGTTATCCGTGAAGAGGATGATAGTCTTACCTTGCATTGTGATCATGGTCATGTGATCAGTGGTTTTGATGAAATACTCTGGGCAATAGGCCGTGAACCACTTACAGCGAATTTGAATTTAGTCGCGGCTGGCGTTGAAATGGATGCACGCGGCTATATTCCGACTGATGAATTTCAAAACACTAATGTGGCTAATGTGTATGCAGTGGGAGATGTTACCGGTCAAGCGGCTTTAACACCGGTAGCGATTGCTGCAGCACGTCGATTATCTGATCGTCTGTTTGATAATCAAGCGGATCGTAAATTGGATTACAGCGATATTCCAACGGTTGTATTTAGTCACCCGCCGATTGGTACGGTAGGCCTTAGCGAAGAACAGGCACGTAAAGAACATGGTGAAGCGGTTAAAGTGTATACCTCACAATTTACACCGATGTATAACGCTTTAACTAAACATAAAACTCAAACCGCAATGAAATTGGTTTGTGTGGGTGCGAAAGAAAAAGTGGTTGGTATTCATATTATTGGTTTAGGCGCAGATGAAATGTTACAAGGTTTTGCCGTGGCACTGAAAATGGGTGCAACCAAAAAAGACCTTGACGAGACAGTGGCCATTCATCCTAGCAGTGCAGAAGAATTTGTAACAATGCGGTAGTGGGTATTATATGTAAATGGGGGACAGGAAGTGTCTATTCGTGACTTTGAAAATCAATCGCCAGATATTGCTGACTCTGCTTTTATAGATGAATCGGCGGTGGTGGTTGGTGATGTAACCATTGCCGATGATGTGTCTGTCTGGCCTTTAACCGTTATTCGCGGTGATATTCATTCTATTACGATTGGTGCACGAACGAATATTCAAGATGGGTCGGTGTTGCATGTGACGCATGACAGTGAGCATTCACCAGGTGGTTTTGCATTGAATATTGGTAAGTCGGTGACAGTGGGTCATAAAGTTATTTTGCATGCTTGCCGTATCGGAAATTATTGTTTAGTGGGAATGGGATCAACGGTACTAGATGGTGCAGTGTTGGAAGATAAGGTGATGTTAGGGGCGAACAGTCTTGTGTCACCTGGTAAGCGCCTGGAAAGTGGTTATCTTTATTTAGGTAGTCCTGCTAAGAAAGTGAGGCCTTTAACAGATAAAGAAATGGCTTGGTTAGAGTACTCTGCATCACATTATGTTGAGTTAAAAAAGCGTCATAAAAACAGTTAATCCATTATAACGTCAGCATATGCTTACATGGTTGTAAGAGAATGTCTTGGGTTGCTGAGCGCTTTATCTGAAAAGGACCCCCATTGGTCAAACGGGGCTTGTATGCTGAACTATACGTGGCATGATAGGTCTTACTGAATATGGAGGTGCGGCCATGGAAATTTATATTGGTATTCTGAACAACGATATTGATGATTACGATTTACGTAAGTTCTTTGATATTGTTGGTAATCAGGCAAGTTTCAGTGTTGTTACGCACGACCATGGTAATAATGTTAAATCGCATTACGGCTTAGTCGAAGTTGAATCAGAGAAACTGGGTTTTCAACTCATTGCACGCTTTAACGGACATTCAATTAAAGGTTGTAAAGTTGTTGTACGCGAATATATTCGTCGTAATTACAGTAACGAACAGCGTGCTATTAATTGGCGTCAAATGGACTGGCATGAGATTGAACGTCGCAATGACGATCGACGTGGAAGTTTGATGCGTGAAGCGGTTGCGAACCAACCGCAGCTGGCGGCTGGCGTTTAAATAGATTCTCTCAGTAATTGAATAACTGCGCTTGTCTCTGGTTTTACGCCGCGCCAGAGTTCGAATGATTCGGCGGCTTGTTCAACTAACATACCTAAACCATCGACAGAATATTTTGCACCGTGTTCATTTCCCCAGTGAACAAAGGCGGTGGGTTTGTTGCTATACATCATGTCATAACACCAGCTTTCAGCATTCAAAATATCATCGGGTAAAGGTGGCACTTCACCCTGTAAGCTCGCGGCAGTTCCGTTAATAATTCCGTCGAAAGATTGACCGGCAAGTTTGTCAAAACTAGAGGTTGTAATATTTCCATAAGAAGAAAATTTTTCACAGAGCACTTCAGCTTTTGAAACAGTCCGGTTAGCAATAACGATTTCAGAAGGTTGTTGTTGTAATAGCGGCAGTAAGACGCCTTGAACAGCGCCACCTGCGCCGAGTAATAAAAGTCGCTTATTTTTTAATTTAAAACCATGGTTAATGGTTAGGTCACGAACAAGACCAATGCCATCGGTGTTATCGGCGTGGAGCGTACCATCATCCTTTAGCACTAGGGTGTTCACGGCACCGGCCAGTTGAGCGCGTTCGGTAAGACTATCGGCTAATGAGAAGGCATCATTTTTAAAAGGTACTGTGATATTTAAACCCTTGCCACCTTGACGACGGAAATCAGTAATGGCTTGTGGTAAGCCGCCTATCTCAACAAGTATTCGATCATAATGAATATCTTGTTGTGTCTCAGAAGCAAACGCCGCGTGAATACGCGGCGATTTACTATGAGCAATAGGATTGCCAATAACAGCGTAGTGATCGGTCATTAGCCGAAAATACCTTTAAGTACGTAGAAGAAAAAGATAGACATCAGCGCCCCTGCAGGCAGGGTAATGATCCATGACATAAAGATGGTTCTAACGACATTAAGGTTCAATGCACCAATACCACGTGCCATGCCGACACCTAACACTGCACCAACTAGTGTATGCGTTGTCGAGATAGGCAGTCCTGTTCCAGATGCGACAACAACCGTTGTTGCAGCCGCCAAGGTTGCAGCAAAGCCACGACTCGGCGTTAATTCGGTAATATTTTTACCAATGGTTGCCATCACACGACGACCATACATAAGCAGACCGGCGACTATACCCGCACCACCTAAAATTAAGATCCAGACAGGTAGAATCGATTTTTGATGAATTTCTCCACCAGACTCAACAATACTGACAACAGCTGCAACCGGGCCAATAGCATTGGCAACGTCATTCGAACCGTGAGCAAATGCCATCGCACAAGCAGTAAAGACCATCAGTACAGCAAAGACTTTTTCAACGTTTGCAAAATGGAAATCACGATCAGCTTCAGGATCGATATGTAATTTATTGATGTACATTTTACCGATGATCATCATGATAACGCCGATGATGAAAGCCATACCGTAATTTTGTAAAATAGTTGTTTCCAAGCCAACATGTTTCAAACCTTTAAACATAGTAACAAGGGCAATAACAAAACCTGTTAAGAAAATGTAAAATGGTACAAATTTCTTGGCATTCTGGAAAGGATGTTTGGTGTTAAGTATGAGTGACTGCACACTGCGGAATAACCAATAGGAAAGCACGCCGGAAATCGCAGGTGACACAACCCAGCTGGCAACGATTGAACCGACCTTTCCCCAGTGTACTGAGTTCATGCCAATACCAACCGCAGCGAAACCAACAATTGCGCCAACAATAGTGTGTGTAGTGGATACCGGCCAACCTAAACGTGAGGCGACAAGTAACCAGATACCGGCTGCAAGTAATGAAGCCAACATGCCATAGACGAGTAATTCGGGTGTGCTAGACAAGAGATCGGCATCGATAATGCCTTTACGTATGGTTTTTGTAACTTGACCGCCAGCTAAAAAAGCTCCTGCAAATTCAAAAATTGCTGCAATGATAACCGCTTGTTTGATCGTAATAGCACCAGAGCCGACTGATGTTCCCATTGCATTAGCGACATCATTAGCACCGATGCCCCATGCCATAAACAGACCAAAAACACCGGCCATGATCAATAATATAATTGCGTATTCCATAATATTTTAGAAACCTTGTATTAAAATCAACGCGCGAGCATTAGTTCAAGACGACTACCAACGCGTTGTGATAGATCGGCAAGTTCACCAATCCAATCAATAACGCGGTACAAGAACATGACTTGTACTGGCGGAAGATCATTTTCAAGTTTAAAAAGTGCGCTACGAATTTTGACTTCGAGTTTATCGTTGTCGCTTTCAATCGAGTCAAGTTCTTTGATCATAGATTGAACTAGTTTGACTTCACGGCCACCAAAACCGGTTTCAACAAGTTCATCTAATTCATTAATAGCAGTTTGGGCTTGAGCAGAAGCATCGATAGCGCGTTTAACAAAAGCAATCAGTTGGTCATTGACCATTTCAGGGAATTCCATTTTCCGACCAGTAATCAGTCCAGCAATATCTTTTGCCTTATTAGCAATTTTATCTTGCATGGTGAGTACTTCGAGTAAGTCGCGGCGCGAAACTGGCATGAATAAACTTCTAGGTAACTGCATGCGTAAGTTGCGTTTATGTTTATCGGCAGCGTTTTCGAGTTTGGAGATTTTTTTCTGTTGTGCTTTTGCAGTTTTCCAGTCTTGTGTAATAACCGCTTCAAAAAAAGGTACTAGTTCAACAATACATTCTTGTACGCTAGCCATGTGTGTTTGAAGCGGTTTAACAGGAGAGTTGCCAAAAAGGCTAGAAATGGTTGTTCGTGCCATAGTGCTTCCTTTGATATCGCTTTCGATATCTATTCCCAACGTTGCTTATTCAGCGTCAGCGTTTGTGTAAGGTGTTGTATAAAGTTGCGGGCAGTATATCGACAGGTTGTTTTTATGCAAGAACTTTATGACAGTTATATTACAATTATTTTTATGATTATTTTGTTTAATTTATAAGGTTATTTCTGTACTATTTTTATCAGGAATGTTGTAACCATTGCGCTGCACGCTTTGCGAAATAGGTTAAAATTCCATCAGCCCCGGCACGTTTAATACAAAGTAGTGATTCCATGATCACAGCTTTTTCATCTAACCAGCCATTTTGTATCGCTGCCATGTGCATGGCGTACTCTCCGCTGACTTGGTAAACAAAGGTTGGCGCGGCGAATTGTTCTTTGACACCTTTTACAATATCAAGGTAGGGCATGCCTGGTTTAACCATGATCATGTCAGCACCTTCATCTAAATCCAGACTGACTTCCCATAGTGCTTCATCGGTATTGGCTGGATCCATTTGATAAGAATTTTTGTTACCGCTACCAAGGTTAGCGGCTGAACCGACCGCATCGCGGAAAGGACCATAATAGCTTGAGGCATATTTAGCCGAGTACGCGAGAATTTTAGTGTGAATGAGGCCTGCATCTTCAAGTGCTTCACGAATACGACCAATGCGTCCATCCATCATGTCAGAGGGGGCGACCACATCAGCACCAGCTTCGGCATGAGATAGCGCCTGACGAACCAGTACATCGACTGTTTCATCATTCAGCACATAACCAGAGTCATCTACTAGCCCATCTTGACCATGCGTAGTGAAAGGGTCGAGGGCAACATCAGTAATTACGCCAAGGTCAGGGCAATGTTTTTTAACGGCGTGTACGGCTCGTTGAGCCAGACCTTCTGGGTTATAAGCTTCACAGGCATCGTCAGATTTGGCGCTAGCAGGTGTCACAGGAAATAGGGCGATGGCAGGAATACCGAGAGCGACTAGTTCTTCTGCTTCTTTTACTAATAGATCGATACTTAGGCGTTCGATGCCGGGCATTGAATCAATACCTTTACGCTGGTTGATACCTTCGAGCACAAACATGGGATAGATAAGATCATCGCAGGTCAGGGTGTTTTCACGCATTAAACGGCGTGAAAAGTTATCACGGCGCATGCGGCGCATACGTACTTGTGGAAACCGTCCATGACCAGTATCTGGGTTGCTCACTCACATTCTCCTGAAGATTATCTCGTCAGGCTCATCCTACCCGAGCAGCGCCTGTTAGCAAAGGACTTAGCTTAGGGGCACGTTAATGAGTAAATTGATAGATCACCCATGGCTGAATGCAAAGAGAAATTAACAGGATTTTGGTACCTTCATTAGCAATGTTTTGGTCAAGATCTACCCAGCTGACCAAAAGCATATTCGCTAGAAGAACCACACCAATGAGTATTAATGTCTCTTTGATAATTAGTCTCACCTTGATAACCCATCTTTTTTGCTTAACTTATTAGTATTAACGGACAGAATGAGAATAATTGGCGGAAAGGGTTGGCAATATGCCTGAGACCTACTTCACAAAATCACAATAACAATTATAACGCAATGATTATATTAAGATTAATAACGTCCTAGATGACAATTCTAACCCTGCTTGGAGCGGTTGTAGGGTATTTATGGCCACATATCATGCAGAATATGGGCTTAGATGTTGCCTTAGCATAGAAGCATTTTCTAGCAGCGTTGGTATAAGAGATGACGCTGAATATTTTTTACTCTGGCTCTAAATAGACGTAGCATCGAGTAATGAAAAAGAAGATTGATATCTTACAATTGCGAATGGGCATGTATGTAGCAGAGTTGGATCGACCATGGCTAGAGTCTCCTTTTTTATTTCAAGGTTTTGTCGTTGATGATGAAGATGTGTTTAAGAGTGTGAATGATCTATGCCAATACATCATCATTGATACCGAAAAAGGTAATGATATTGATCCTTCAACAGAACATGAGTCATCGGTAAGTGCGATTGTTATTGACTTTAAATCACGTAGACGAATACCTGAAAAAATAAGTTTTCAAGATGAGCTTAAAGAGGCTCGCATTGTTCACAAACGTGCTCGTAGTCAAATTAATTCCATGTTCAGTGATGCCCGCATGGGAAAAAACATTGATGTGTCCGGTGCGAAGGAAGTTGTTTCCGGTATGGTTGATAGTATTGTTCGTAATCCAGATGCACAACTTTGGTTATCTAATCTTCGTAAGCGAGATGAGTACACTGCGATCCATAGTTTAAATGTTTGCATTTTTGCATTGACGTTTGCGCGCTATCTAGGTTTTGATACCGAAGAAATGAACGAAATTGGTATCGGTGCTTTGTTGCATGATATTGGTAAAATGCGAGTGCCATTAGAGATCTTAAATAAAGAAGGTCCGCTTACGAAGGAAGAACGTGAGATTATTAAAGAACACGCACAACATGGTCTTGATATTTTACAAAATAGCAAAGGATTGCCAGCGAGTACGATAGAGGTGGTTTTTACTCACCACGAACGTAAGAAAGGCACCGGTTATCCTCGTGGATTACTCGAAGCACAAATACATTTATTTTCACGCATGGTAGCGATTGTCGATGTTTATGATGCTATCACCAGTGACCGTGTCTATCACCATGGCATGAATACGCTTGATGCACTGAAGAATATGTTTAAGTGGCGTGAAAATGATCTAGATACAGAATTAGTTGAAAGTTTTATACAATGCTTGGGTATTTATCCTATTGGTAGTCTTGTGCAATTAAATACTGGTGAAGTCGGCATTGTTTTATCCGTTTCACAAGGTCGAAAACTTGCGCCTATTGTGATGCTTGTTTGTGACGAAAATAAACAAGTCGTGACGCCACCGCGTATTATCGATTTATCACAATTTACCCATGAGCAAACAAATAAACCGATTGAAGTTACTAAAGTGCTGGAAGCAAATAGTTACGGTATCGATTTATTTGAATATATTAAGCATGAAGTATTATTTTAATATTTATTTAAGTTCTGCGTAAAAAGATATAATAGGTATTTATGAAAATAAATAAATTATTAGTATGTGCGTTATTATTGCTAAGTGGACTAGTGCAAGCAGAGACTAAGAAAATAATTGAATTAGTTGATGGCACCGATATTTCTTATTATCATTATCCTGCAAAAGGAAAGAAATTATTTATTTGGTTGGCAGCAGAAGCAGGATTGCAAGCATCAGAAAAGACAATGGCTAAGCAATTGGCAGAAAAGGGGGTAGAAGTTTGGTACCCCGATTTGTTTGAAACTAATTTTTTACCGGTTGCTGCCAGTAGTGTAGAAAAATTTCCAGTTAATCAAATTAAGGCACTGATCGCTTCAGCTAACAAAGGTAAAGATATATATTTAGTGACTAGTGGTCGAGGTGTTATCCCAATATTAAAAGGTTTGCGTCAATGGCAATTAGAAATGCCTGCAAGCACCGCGATTAAAGGGATGATTTTACTGAGCGCAAAGTTCTTTGTTGGAACGCCTGACCCAGGACAAGCTGGTAAAATTTTACCGATTGTTAAGGCAACTAATATCCCTGTTTATTTATTTCAGCCGGCACAATCACCGTGGCGATGGAAGCTTGATAAAACGCTTCCTGCTCTACGCGAAGGTGGTAGCGAAGTATTTTTACAAATATTACCTAAGATACGTGATCGTTTTTATTATCGGCAGGATGCAGTAGCACAGGAATACCAGTTAGCAAATGAATTACCAGCTCTGCTTATACGTGCAAGCAAGGTACTAACTTTTTTATCATCACAACGGACAGCGGCTAAGCTGAACAAAGCGTCAACAAGAAATATTGCAACAACAAAAAAAGAGCGGTTGTTAACCGCTTATCCTGACAAACCAATAGCGCCAGCCTTGAGTTTAAATGACTTACAGGGCAAGAAAATAAATTTAAATGATTATAAGGGTGAGGTGCTGATGGTAAATTTTTGGGCATCATGGTGTCCACCTTGTGTCTATGAAATGCCTTCAATGCAGCGTTTAAATAATAGTATGCAGGGGAAGCCTTTCCGCATTCTCGCAGTCAACATGGCAGAAGGAATACCGACGATTAGAAAATTTTTAAAAGAAAAAGTACAAGCGGATTTCACTATTCTATTAGACAGTAATGGTGCCGCCTTAAAACGCTGGCAAGTGTTTGCCTTTCCAACGACGTATTTTGTCGATAAACAAGGAAAATTACGGTATGGATTATTTGGAGGGCGTGAGTGGGATAAGCCAGATGTTGAAAAGGCCATTAATGAACTCATTAATGAAGGTTAATAGAAATATTGGGAGTTAGGAGAACAAATGAAAGCATTTCTGATCCTTGTAGTACTCGTTTTGTTGGCAGTCATTATAGTATTTTTCTTTTTGGGTCAGGCTTCTCAGTCAGGTAAAGCGACAGGGGTGGTTAATGGGAGGTTAACAAAATGTCCCTCTAAACCTAATTGTGCTAGCAGTGAATATAGAGATGATGTTGAACATTATATTGAACCAATTACGCTAAATAATATGAATGCTGATAATTTATCAGTACTGACAAGTGTGATTCAAAGTATGGGTGGTAAGCTTGAACATGAAACAGCATCATATATAGCAGCAACTTTCACGTCCGGTTTTTTTAAATTTGTAGATGATTTAGAAATACGTATTGATCCAGATAATAAACTTATTCATATCCGATCTTCCTCCCGAGTGGGTTACAGTGATGCTGGAGTGAATGAGAAAAGAGTTCAATTGTTAAAAGAACGCTATCAAGCGAGGTCTGTGCTTTAGCAAATCGTCTTAATGTGTAAAGCAAGCCTTCTGGTTATTACCCCAAGGGCACTTTGTCACTTTGTTCGGGCGCGTTCGCAATGACAGTTATTTATTCACCCAATCCTGAGGAATAAGGTAATGTTCGTACAGTTTTGCTTCTGGTGTGCCTGCGTCAGGTGTCCAGTTATAACGCCATTTCACCAGTGGTGGTAATGACATTAAAATAGACTCTGTGCGCCCACCGGTTTGCAAACCAAATAGCGTGCCGCGGTCAAAAACCAGATTAAACTCAACATAACGTCCACGGCGGTAGAGTTGAAAATTGCGTTCACGTTCACCAAATTCAGTATTTTTACGTCGTGCAACAATCGGTTGGTAGGCGGGTAAGTAATGGTCGCCAACACTGCGCATGAAGGCAAAGCTTTTTTCAAAACCCCATTCATTAAGGTCATCAAAGAATAAACCACCAACACCACGCGGTTCGTCGCGGTGTTTAAGGTAAAAGTATTCATCACACCATTTTTTAAAACGTGGGTAGGTTTGTTCACCAAATTCGACACAGGCTTCTCTGGAGGTTTTGTGCCAATGAATAACATCTTCGTCATTGCCATAGTAAGGAGTGAGATCAAAACCACCACCAAACCACCAAACAGGGTCCTCGCCTTCTTTTTCAGCGATAAAAAACCGGACATTGGCATGTGAGGTTGGTACATAGGGATTATGAGGATGGATCACCAGTGACACGCCCATGGCTTGAAAGCTACGCCCGACTAACTCAGGTCGGTGTGCTGTGGCGGCAGCGGGCATATTGTCACCTTCTACATGGGAAAAGTTAATGCCAGCTTGTTCAAATACGGCTCCATCAGTCAGTACGCGGGTACGCCCACCACCAGGAGCGCCTTCGCGTTCCCAAAGATCCTCTTCAAATTTTGCAGTACCATCCTCGGTTTCAAGCCCTGCACAAATACGGTCTTGTAGTTCGAGGAGGTAAGCCTTAACGGCATTGATATCAGG
>CAZIWG010000077.1:0-9304 GCA_964542925.1 uncultured Granulosicoccaceae bacterium
GCGCAAAGTATTTTTACTTTTCTGGATATTGAAAAAGAACGCGATCAAGGCACTATAGAACTGAAAAAAATAAAAGGGGATGTTTCTTATGTTGAAGTTGGTTTTAGTTACAGAAATAAAACCGATAAAATCCTGGATGACATTTCGTTTACGGCTGAAGCAGGAAAAACAGTTGCCATTGTAGGGCGTTCAGGTAGCGGTAAAACCACATTAGTTAATTTGTTGCCACGTTTTTATGATGTGCTTTCTGGCTCTGTAAGTATTGACGGGCACGATATAAAAGATATCAAACTTGAAAACTTGCGACATCATATTTCACTGGTTAGTCAACATGTTACTTTATTTAACGATACGATTGCTAACAATATTGCCTACGGTAGTTTGAATGATGCGAGTATAGGTGAGATAAAGAAAGCGGCTGAGATGGCGCATGTAAGTGAGTTTGTCGAAAAGCTACCGGATGGCTACGATACCTTGGTGGGCGAGAATGGTGTTCTGTTATCTGGCGGGCAACGTCAGCGGTTAGCAATCGCCCGTGCACTGTTGAAAAATGCGCCTATTTTAATACTTGATGAAGCAACCTCCGCATTAGACACTGAATCAGAACGTCATATACAGGCCGCATTAGAAACATTGATGAAGAATCGTACCACCTTAGTTATTGCACATCGACTTTCTACAATTGAGAAGGCCGACACAATAATGGTTATGCATGAAGGTAAGATAGTAGAGCAAGGCACACATACAGCGTTGATAAAAAAAGATGGTCGATATGCAATGTTACACCGTATGCAATTTAGCGATAGAGAAAATTAGAAAATGAGATTGTGGTTAACTCGATTTTTTAATAATGTCTGGTATGGCAATGGTTGGCAGTGTGTTTTGTTTCTTCCTATAAGCTGGGTGTTTAGTCAGTTAGTTAAGGTTAGAAAGTTTGCTTATAATCATGCTTGGAAATCAAGTCAATCGTTTCCGGTTCCCATCATAGTTGTTGGCAATATTTCAGTTGGCGGAAGCGGTAAAACGCCACTCGTTATTTGGCTTGTAGAGCTATTAAAAAAATCAGGTTACAAGCCTGCTATAATCAGTCGTGGTTATAAAGGCAAGGCTGAGACATGGCCTCAGCAAGTCAGAGTAGATAGTGATCCTGTCATTGTTGGCGATGAAGCCGTTCAATTAGCTCGTCGTTGTCAATGCCCCATAGCCGTTGGTCCGGATCGTTGTGCGGCTATCGACGCCTTATTAGAACACACTGATTGTAACGTGATTGTTTCAGATGATGGTTTACAACATTATGCAATGCAACGAGACATCGAGATTGCTGTGGTAGACGGAATACGTCGTTATGGTAATCATCGATTATTACCTGCTGGTCCATTGAGAGAACCTGTTTCACGCTTAGACAATGTCGATTTTATCATTAGCAATGGCATCGCTGCACGTGGTGAATATGCTATGTTAGTTAAAGGCTTAATGGCGAGAAATTTAGTCTCTGATAAGGTGCAGGGGTTAGAACGTTTTAATGGTCAAACCGTACATGCGGTCTGTGGTATCGGCAATCCAGACAGGTTCTTCAGTGGCTTAAAGAAATTTGGCATTAACCTGATTGAGCATGCGTACTCTGATCATCATCCTTTTAAAGAAAAAGAAGTATGCTTTTATGATGATTTACCGGTTTTGATGACTGAAAAAGATGCGGTAAAATGTCAGCGTTTCAAATACCAACAGCATTGGTTTGTTCCCGTGCAAGCTGAACTTAATAAACACTTTGCGCCACGTTTGTTGGCACTATTAGAGAAGAGAAAAGACAATGGATAAAAAATTATTAGAAATTCTTGTTTGTCCGTTATGTAAAGGGCCACTTATTTATAATAAGTCGATGAAAGAATTAATTTGCAAAGGTGATAGGCTAGCCTACCCAGTACGAGATGATATCCCCGTTATGCTTGAAGAAGAAGCGCGTCAGCTTGAAGCAGATGAAGAAATTAAATGAAGTTTAGTGTCATTATTCCTGCTCGTTATGCATCAACCCGATTACCAGGTAAAGCGCTTTTAGATATTTGTGGTAAACCGATGGTCCAGCATGTTTACGAACGCGCACTTGAGAGTGGGGCGTCCTCTGTTTACATTGCAACTGACGATGAGCGTATTGAAGTTGCAGCAAAAGAATTTGGTGCAAATGTCATTCTAACAGCCGATACACATCGTTCCGGTACGGATCGTCTTGCTGAAGCGGTGAAGCATTTATCATGTGATGACGATGACATTATTGTTAACTTGCAAGGTGATGAACCGCTTATGCCTGCTGGTTTAATTGAGCAGGTAGCAAAAGATTTACATGAGCATCAAGATGCAAGTGTGGCAACCTTGTGTACGCCGATTCATCTAGCTGATGATGTGGCTAATCCGAATGTTGTTAAGGTTGTATTTAGCAAAACAGGCTATGCTTTGTATTTTAGCCGCGCACCTATTGCGTGGGAGCGTGAGCATTTTCGTGTTTCACATTTCAGACCATCAGGACATCATATGCATTATCGTCACATCGGCTTATATGCATACCGTGCGGGCTTTTTAAACCGTTATATTAATTGGCCTAGCTGTGATATTGAAATAATGGAGTCATTAGAACAGTTACGTGTTTTATGGAATGATGAGCGAATTCATATTAGTGAAGCATCTGCCATTCCGCCTCCTGGTGTGGATACTCAGGAAGAACTTGAACGAGTTAGACGACTTATTGCTAAATAGTGTGATTCTTTAGTCTATTTTTTCTGTATATCGCTAAGTAAACCTTTACTGGCCGCTTCAACTAAATCAAAAACATGATCGAATCCATTTGGACCACCGTAGTAAGGATCGGGGACTTCTGATTCAGTTTTGTCTTTAGCGAAATCTAAAAATAAACTGACTTTGTCTTTATGTTTAGTGGGCGCCATGGATTCTAGGATAGAGAAATTATCGCTATCCATTGCCAAGATATAATCAAAGTAATCAAAATCACTGACTTCTACACGGCGAGCGCGTATATAGGATAAATCGAAGCCATGTTCAGATGCACATTGGCTTGATCGTTTATCCGGCATTTCACCAATGTGATAGGCATGTGTACCAGCAGAATCGACTTCTACATCGCTAACCAAGCCTGCCGATTTAATCATGCTTTCAAATACACCATGAGCCGTCGGTGAACGACATATATTGCCCATGCAAACAAACAACACTTTCGTTAGTTCTTTGTTAGTCATAGTTTTGCCTTATCATATATTTATACTGGTACATGGTATTTATTTTCGATAGCGGATTATACCTAATAAATAGTTATTGTATGAATTTATGTGGTTCCATGAAATTCTAGCCATGATTTGCTTTTTTCTTTAGTTATTTTATCTAAATAGTTAAATAATTTGATTACGATCATGGACAATATGGCAATTCTTACTATTATAGTCAGAAATTAGTTGGTTGTCTGGATTAAGTTGCGCCTGATTTGAACATAAAATACTTACCAGCATATTGTGCATGAAATAAAAAATGAGAGTAGACTGAATTTATGGCAAGTGTCATAAATAGATTATGAATTTGTTACTAGTGCCTAGAAGCTAGCTGTTTTTTACTATTGAGGACGTACGTTTTTTATAAGTGTTATTTATGATAATGATGGTATTTTATTATCATAAAAATATAAATTAGTTAGTAATAGTGTTAGTTATTGTCAAGGAGATAGAAAATGTAACAATCTCTTAGTAAATAATCGAAATTTATATTGTTGGTTTCGTAATCTTGGTTCGGCACCATCAGGGCAAGCGACCTTTCACAGTCATCAGAACCAACGCACTTGACGATCGTTTTGGCGAGCACGGTCGATGCCACTAGACCTCATGGAACCGATTATAATGACACAGTGTAATTTCTTTCAACAGGATGAAGGCTATGAAGGTCGCACTGGTACTAATGAACGGTTGTCTTCAAATTAATAAAAATATTATTTAAATAATGGCATGGAGAAATTAAGTGATGAAAATTAGTGTTTGGACTACGTCATTTAAATATATTATTTTGGGTGTTTCATGTTTAGCAAGTTTGACAGTATATGCCGTCGATCTAGGTAATGAAGGAATTTCAAAAAAGAACGCGGGAAACTTAAAAAACAATCTTAAAAATACCCAAACAAATATTAATACAGGTAGAGATATTGCTACTCAGGGCTTGCAGAAAAAAATAAATGATCGTGGTGTTAGAACAACTAATGCGACCAAAACTACACGTGATATGAATAAGGCAAGTGATTGTGTTCGTATTCTACGTGGTGGCGATTGTACAAAAAATAAGGCCATCACCTCACCAGCATTACAGCCAAGCTCCATTCTTCCTAAGCGTCCTCAGCCCCAGGTATTACCTAGGATCAATACAGCACCTAGGTTCAATGCACTGCCTAAAATCAATATTCCCAGTAAACTTAAGATGCCAACGGTTAAGTTAAATAACAATCAAAATAAATTTCAGCCGAGTAATAAGGGAGGTTTCAGTCCAGCACCACAAAAGCCTCGTTTAGGGATAGGAATTGGCAAGAATAAAACGATGCCTGCGTTAAAGGCACCAGCGTTAGGAGCACAAGGCTTAGCGCCGGCGGCTGCACCTAAACAAGGCGGCTTCGTGCCTGCAGGTACACCCAAACAGGGCGGTTTTGCGCCAGCGGGTACACCCGGACAGGGAGGGTTTACACCCCCAGGTGTTTCTAGTTCTGTAAATATAGGCAACAAACTGTCTACACAACAGCTACAAACTATTGCGATGCGGAGCAATCAAATTGAAATGTTGCGCAAGGTACTTGCAAACGCAAAACGTGCGGCAGAGCAACGCATTGCACGTCTTGGTCGCGAGCAGATTACTTCAGGTGCAGACTGTGATGACACGGATCCTACGATTAACCCAGGCAGTGCTGAGCGTTGTGATGGTAAGGATAATAACTGTAACGGCGAGGTTGACGAAGGAGTCGAGTTATTAAGGTATGCCGATGTTGATGGTGATGGACACGGTGATCCCGATAAACCAATCTATGTTTGTACCGATGACGATAGTCGTGGATTGATAGCTCGGCATGGCAATGATTGTGATGATAATGACCCCAGACATTGGAATGATTGTGCTTCAGCACCATCAGCAACAGAATAGAAGGTGAATATTCATGAAGTCTAATAAATTAAATACAGTGTTGAGTGTTGTTATTCCCTTGTTAGTTTTATTCTGGTTACTACCTGTATCAGCAGCAGAGGTGTGCACATCAGATACACAGTGTGATGATGGCCTATTTTGTAATGGCCGTGAAAGATGTCTACCTGCTGACGCTCGAGCAGATATAGCTGGATGTGTTTTTGTAGGCGATAGAAGAAGTGTTTGTCCACCTGATACAGGGCCTTATAGCGCTTTTACACGTGATTATTGTGATGAAGACAATGACTTATGTCGGCATGAACAGGAAGACATTGATGGGGATGGTCATTCATCAATTCGTTCAGGTGGCGATGACTGTAATGACAAAGATGCAAATTCATATCCAGGTAATGTTGAAGTTTGTGATGACCGTGGTAAAAATGAAGACTGTGATCCTCAAACAGTTGGTAGAAAAGATAGTGATGGTGATGGGTATACTGATATGAAATGTTATAACACCAGCCCCTCTGGGCTGAGAATTTATGACAATATTAGGCATTAACACTAAAAGTTAAACAGGCTTTGAGTAAAAAAAATTAATTCATAAAATTAAAACAGTAATGTCAAATGTTCAGAGGAACAGGTAATGCAACAAGGTATTTTTAGAAATTTTATACTCAAGTTGCTAATACCGAGTTTTTTCCTTGCGTTCTGTTTGCCAGCCGTTGCGGCAGATTGGCAGCCTGTATTACAGGATGGAAAGAATAAAGGTTACCGTCAGCCTGACGAGGCCTTTAGAATTTTTATCCCACCAGAAGTACCTGTTGCCGAGCTGCAAAAACTGGCATTAGAGTTTGATAATATTGATATTACGGCAATGGTCTCACGAGAGGGTAACTATGCCGTCTATAAATCAGCGCAGCCTTTAGCGACCGGATATCATCAATTAAGAGTCGTTGAGTATTTAAGTAATGGCAGTATTAAAGAACTGGGTATATGGCGTGTTGAAGTTCGACAATCAGAACTCTTTCGCGAGTACGCTTTTGCAGCCAATACGCAGTTAACAGTTAACCAACGAATAGCAGATAAAAATTTAGTTCAACCTATACCTTCTCGTTTACAAGGGCAGGGGAGTTCGCAAATCGCTTTTGCTGTTGCCAATGGCGAATGGAATGCCAAAGGGAACTTTGATCTTATTTACAATAGTCTTAAAAGAAATACACCCAATCGACGTGTACTGGATAATGGCGAGTTCTTGTTCTCAGTAGGCAACGCTAATACTGATGCACGGATTGGACATCAAACGGTTGGTTCAAGAAGTTTAATCATGAATAATTTTCGTCGCCGAGGTGTATCCTTAGAAACACGTTTTTCTAAATCTAATACAAGTGTCGCTGGCTTCTCACTGGCCAGTGATAATATTATTGGTTTTCGTCGTGGTTTGGGTATTAGTGATAACCGTAAACGTGTTTATGGCGTTACGTTTGATAGTAATCCATTGACGGATACACCTAATAAATTGCATTTTAGCGGTACCTGGTTAAATGGCGAAGGTCGTAATAGTTCCAGTTTAATTGCAACTAATCCAGCTACATTAGTTGCTTCGATAGATGCAAGTGAATCGGGCACCTCAAGTGGTTCCGCATTTACGATGAGTGTTGATGGCTTTTTAATGAAAGACAGGTTACAGCTTCGCGCCGAATATGCAGGCTCTGATTATGATTTTAATACAGCAGATAATTTTACTTCAGAAAGCGATAATGCTTATAGCCTTTCAGCTATTTTTTCTGACACAACGACATCAGGAATGAACTGGAACGTAGGTGTTGAGAATAATGAAGTCGGTACATTTTTCAAAAGTCTTGCTAATCTTTCTTTACCTACCGATCAGTGGTTGTTACATGTTTTTGCTGGTTCGCAATGGTCTAATTTTGGAATACAAGGTGATTATCAAAAATTGAAAGATAATGTTAATGATATTGCTATATTGCCTGAAATTGAGACAGATATAGGAAATGTAACAATAAATTGGGCGCCAAAATTAGCATTAAATGATGGCTGGATGGGATCGCCTAATTTTGCTGTATTATATAGTCGTCAAACGCAAAACCAGAATTCCACACCTGTTAGCTACGTAGCCGCTAGAACTGATAATGAATTAGATAACTGGCAGGCAAATGCTATTTTTAGTTATCCATCGATGAGCTGGGGTATTGGTTTAGCAAATAATAAATTCAGGGACCATTCAGCAATTCAACATGATACTGATACTGATAGCATTAATTTAAATAGCAATATAATTTTAATGGATCGGCGTATTTCTTTGGCGCCATCGGTGACATATAATTTCACTAAAGACTTAATTACAAATCAGACTTCTACAGCTATAAATTATGGGCTGCAGACCACGATGGTTTTCAAGCCAGAAAAACTAGATGCATCATTTGATATCAGGGTTAATCATAATTACACAAATGACGCGACTATTAGTAATAGCACCTTATCCGCTAATATGGCACTTAATTGGCACTTAATAAAAGCTAAGCGTAATAAATTCGGGGTTGATATTGGCTTAACTGGGATATATAACGATATTAATAATAATGTCACGAACACCTTAAGTACGGCAACGAATGTACTCAATACGTTTGACACGTATCAGGTGTTCTTAACATTCTCAGTGGTATTACCAACACGAGCGGGTCAGGCTCAGTGAATGAGGTTTACATAATGAAAAGCGTCTTAGTAAAGTGTTTTTTGAATTTCATTCTTGTGTTTATGGTGATATTTTCTCCATTTTCGCAAGCACAAATCGGCTCTGTAACCGCTAGCAGCTCACCGTCACGTTTTGCGATCACATCGTCAGGGCAAAGTATAGTTCGTTGGTCGATAGTTGAAAATGTCGCAAATCCAGGTTTAATCGGTGTAAGTTCTTCTAATGGCGTGTTCCTTGCTCCTGATAATAGTGTTCTAGGTACCGTTAACAAAACATTACAAGCAACTAAAATGGTCGCTGTCATGGGGGCGACAACATTTGCATTTACTGAATCAGTATTTATTCCACAAAGTATTATTAGATCGGCACAAAAAAAAGGCTTCAGTCGTTTTACTTATACCCGCCAGTTCACCGACTCTCCTGATAATTCAAATCAGACCAGTAGTGTAAACTTTACGATTACTGGTGGTGGGGCGGCCAATGAGTTATCGATTAGACAGGTCGAAATGGAATTCGATGATACTCGGATTAGTGAAGTTATTGGTATAAATTCGATTTTACAGGCACATGCAATACTTAGTTATAATGGCACAGGTTTACTTGATTACAGTTGGGAAGTTGCAAGTCCACCTAGTACACAAGGACAGGTTATTTTTGTTACATTGACTAGCCGAAGACAATATCTTTTGGCGGGACAAAGGGTGATATTACAATCACCTAATTTGCCGACGAGTAGTACAGGTGAATATTTAGTACGACTTCGCATTAATCAACCAGCACAAAATTTTAACTTACCTGTATTACGCTACGCCGTAAACAACAATAGTGGTTCCCCTCTTCTTGGAACGTCTATTTCAACTTTAAATGTAATACAGCCTGTCACAGATATCTTATTGACACCTGATACTTTATTCTCTTGGGAACCGGTGCCATCCGCCGTTGCCTATCAATTAGATATTTATACGCAACCCGTTAGAGATGCTATGCCGGTTAAAAATAAGTCTCAGCTTCCTATAACAGGTGTGCTCGTTCCTGCTACGACAACACAGCTTAAAATAAATGGGCTGCCACGAGCACATTTAATGGCAGGCCGTAGTTATTATTGGAGAGTTATCGCATTAACTGAGAGTGGGAATCTTGCCGCACGCAGTGAGTTTAGACAAATAAAATTTTAGTCCCTTCAACGACCATCTTTAACCTGTTTTTACCTAGATCACTTTGATCATCTTATTCTTTATCTGATGGAGGCTTAGGCTTAAACGGGTTAGCCGTTGGTGTAGATGCAGATTTGGGTTTTGTAAATACCTGTTGAGCTGGAGCCGGTGCACTTGATTTCGGACTGACAGCAGGTGCACTTGGTTTAGGTGTTGCAGCTGGAGCAGGAGCGACGGGTTTAGATGTCGAAACGGGCTTACTGGTAAAAATTTGTTTTGGTGC
>CAZIWG010000077.1:9404-10547 GCA_964542925.1 uncultured Granulosicoccaceae bacterium
AATCGGTTTTGGCGCTGCGGCCGGAGCAGATGCAACCGGTTTTGGTGCTGTGGCTGGAGCAGGCGCAGGTGCCACAGGTTTCGGTGTTGCAGCTGGAGCAGGCGCAGGCGCAGCAGCGACGGGTGCAGGCGTTGTCTTTGTCTGTGGAGCTACTTCATTCTGAGGGCTGGCATTAGCTGTGGTTTCAGTTGTATTTGCCTCAGCATTTTGTTGGTTGTTGCGATTCCCTCTTCTTCGACCACCGCGGCGACCACGGCGTCTGCTGCGTTGATTGTTTTGATCTTCACTATTAGTATCCTGCGCCTGTGTTTCAGCATTGGCGGTAGGATTTAGTTCATTTGTTGAAGGTGCTATGTTGTCCTTAGCCGGTGGCGTATTTTTATTTTGTTGGCTGCGGTTGTTGTCTTTGTTCGCATTGTTTTGATTGCGATTTTGACCACGGTTCTGCTGGTTGCGGCGACCTTGTTGATTGCGATTTTGGTTTCTATTTCCTTGTTGATTACGACCACCGCGATTATTATGACCACGAGATTGGCGTTGAGGTTGACGTTCTTGTTTAACGTCTTTCTTGGTGCCGAATAAGAAACTAAAGAAACGACTTATTATTCCTGGGCTAGACGTAGATGGCTCTTTTGCTGCAGGCGCTTTAGGTGTAGGTGTCGGTGACGGTGCAGGTGCAGCCGTTGCCGGTGTAAATGGTTTTACAGCCGCTTCTTCAGTGCGAGGTTTACTATCCGATACAATCAGTTCTAATTCTTTTTCAGGTTCATCGGACATCTTGTAACTGGGCTTATTAAATTCAGCGTCATTAGAGTCGGCATCGCGAACACGTTGCACTTCAAAACGAGGTGTTTCCATATTTGGGTTAGGCACGATGGTTACATTGATTTTATGACGTGCTTCAATTTCGTGAATAATCGAACGCTTTTCATTGAGTAAGAAGCTGGCAACATCAACCGGTGTTTGTGTAATCAGTCGCGAGGTTTTTTCCTTCATGGCTTCTTCTTCGATAATACGAAGAATCGATAATGCCAATGATTCTGCACTACGAATACTGCCGTGTCCGGAACAACGAGGGCACGTGATCTGGCTAGATTCGCCTAATGATGGACGTAAGCGTTGACGTGAGATGTCCAAGGGACC
>CAZIWG010000078.1:0-10476 GCA_964542925.1 uncultured Granulosicoccaceae bacterium
AGTATAAAAGGGGTCGGTGACAACTGATAATCATTTGCATTTAAATTTGATAGCCATTAGATTTACAGAAAACATCAGGGAAGCAGTATCAGTTGCCACCGGGATTTCAACGTATGGCTTGTTAGCATAGTGTCACCGACCCCTTTGATTGTAATGTGTACAAGGTGGAAATAGATGAGCCATGTAAAAGATATTGTAGGTGTAATTGATTCTATTGCCTTTGACGGCAAGGAGCCAATATGGAGTGATGCGGAATGGACGAAACAAATTAAAACTAGGCTATGCCGTCTCGGGAAGAATTTTAGATATTGGGTATATGCTTCTACGGCAGAAAATACTGATGGAGGCGAATGGTTATATGACCTTACATGGTTAAATTACAGTGGCAACAAACTTACAGATGTCGAACTGGTTTTAGAGTCAGAATGGTCTGTTAAAGGAGTTGACGAAGATTTTCAGAAATTGATGCTGGCGAGAGCAGAGCTAAGAGTAATGATATTTCAGAGTAAAAATATGATATCAGCGTCAGAAAAGATGCAAGATCTTAAATCACAAGTTAATAAATTTACAAAGTCTTGTGAAGGAGACGCTTATCTATTTTCGTGTTGGGTAAACGATGTTCGAGAATTTCACCATGAACAGTATATTTATAGTAAACACACAAACCAAGGCCGTTCAACTCAAACACCACTACAAAATGTCGATTAACGGTGACATTAGCCCGCTAAATATGGAATCATTAGAACGTAAAAAAGTATCGGTAATAGCAAGGTATGCTATTGAGTCATTCTCACAAGGCGACTGGTTGACGCTTGGGCAAGTCACAGGACAGTTAAAAGTCATCAATGAGCACCCACGATTGTTTCGTTCTCTTTACAACGAGGATGAGGATTATGATTACTGTGTAGCCGAGGTTCTTGACAAAATATTCTCTGTAGATAGTAATTTAATCTCAGATGTAATCGATCACTTTGACATTGATCTATGGTACCAACAGAAAGAGCCAGAAAAGTATCAACGCGTTTTTGTTGGTTCTGCTATTACATCGGCAGATTTCTGGAAAGATGGATACTTTAAAATGTTTGTAAGTCATCTATCCTCAAATCGTGAGCGTATGTCAGCGATGAAAGCCAGTCTGGATAAATGGGGAATATCAGCATTTATTGCTCACGAAGATATTGAAGCGTCGAGGGAATGGAGGGATGAGGTCGAAGCAGGACTTGAAACTATGGAAGTACTGGTTGCTGTAGTTGAGCCAGGTTTCAAGGAATCTGATTGGTGCGTACAAGAAGTAGGTTTTGCTCTAGGTAGAAAAGTAGACATAATTCCATTACGTGCTGGCCTAGACCCATTCGGGTTCTTTGGGAAATACCAGGGTATTCAAATTAAAGGGAAGTACCCTGAAGATGTTGCTAGTGAAATTGCTCAAACCATTCTAAAGAAGCCAAAACACAGAAATAAACTTTTACAGTGCGTGACAAAATCTTTCACCACATTACAGTCTTCTCAGAAGACTAAGTTAATTCAGCTACTTGATTCATGGTCGATTACAACAGACGAGCAAATAAAATCATTGTTAGAACGAGTATCTCTATTGGATCTTGAAAAGAAATCCCTTAAAAACGTAATTGATAGAGTGGGTGCTTTCAAACTACCTTCACCAGAGCCTCAGGCTACGGAAGCATTTGATGATATTCCATTCTAAGGTAAGTCACAGTATAAAAAGGTGGGGGAGTGACAGCTGATAATCATTTAAATTTGATAGTTATTAGATTTACAGAAAACATCAGGAATCGGAAAATAGGTGTCAGAGACTAATTGTTTCTAATATTCTAATAATTAAAAATGTAGTAAATCAGTAAAGTGAATTTCAACGTATGGATTGTTAGTATAGGGAGGATTTTAACGTGCCGTTAAAATTTATTAGGGTGCAGTAAAAGGATGGGTAAGTTTTGACAAAAAGAAATAACCCTTGGGAAGAAGTAGAAATAAAAGCTGCTGTGGTGGCCTATTTTGAATTACTTGATGCTCAGAAAAATTTTGTTCCTATTAATAAATCTGAAATTTACCGAAAACTGTCATCAACCCATCCAACACGAAGTGCTAAAGCCTTTGAGCTTAAGTTTCAAAATATTAGTGCAGTCCTCTATGAAGAAAAGTTACCCTATGCGGATGGTTTGCGACCTATGGGCAACTATCAATCTGCATTAAAGGTAATAGTGCTTGATTATCTAAAACGTGTAGGGCGAAAAGAACAACCAACAATCGATATACTGGTCGACAAACTTAAAAGATTACATTGTCGTAACTTTTTGCCTGTACATGGTAAAGGAACAGGTCGCTATGGGCTTTCATTAGAACATTACTTGAGCATTCCTCAAAATAGTTCTAAAGCAGCTGACTTTATGGGAATTGAACTTAAAACTAAGCATGGTAAGAGTTTACAGACTTTGTTTTCACGTGTGCCAACGCGTTACTTAGCTTGTAAAGATAAGAATCAACTTGTTGAGAAGTTTGGTTATTTTGATGAAAAGCGTAACCGACAAGCTTTATATACTTCTTTTAATAATATTGCTGATTCACTAGATTTTTATTTGACACCAAAAAAAGACAGGATTGTTGTTAATAAGAAAAAAATCAAGATATTAGAATATGATGGCAGTGTGTTGGAAGATGCTCTGCTTTCGAAGCATAACGAAACGGCTTATGTCTCGGTTGCTACCCAGCGTTTAAAAAATGGTAATGCGGGTTGTCGTTTCGATCAACTATTGTATTGCAAAACACCTTCACTGCTTCGTTTTATGCATATGGCCAAAGATGGCAATGTCTATCTTGATTTTACTTTGTCAGAAAAAGCTGGCCGGGTAAAAGATCATGGTTTTCTATGGCGTGTGCCACAAGATGCAATAGGGGAGTTATATCTAAAAACAAAGTTGATAGACCTTACGATAGATTAACAAATAATTAAATAGATATGTACGCAATAAAACGGTACCAGAGAGCAATTAACTCTAATATTAGCAACAATGGCTCTCTGGTATCTATTTCCTGCATATCGGGTACTTTTTTAACAAGAGTCAGACAAGGTATGGTGTTATTTTTGCCAATTGGCATCAACACGCTGGTTGTAAACTGGCATATTCAGATAGAAAGTACTCAGCTAAATGGAAAAAGAAATTCCAGGATAATAAGTTACGAGATGAAAGGGTGCTTGAACAACTTATCAATGATGGGTGGAGAGTTGCGATAGTTTGGGAGTGCGTGACTCGTAGCGTAGTTGAGTTCGATAAAATGATAATGGGTTTGGGTACATGGATACAGTCAGGCGACACTCAATATTTTGAGTCAAATTACCGAAAATCATAAATATTATTGTTTTCAATTAATTATCCGTAATAACCTGGCTTTATTATGCAGATAAGCTAGATTTGAGCTCCTATAACCTGGCTTAGCTAGCATAATAATTAGCCTGCTACTGCAATAACCTGGCTCTATCTGCCCGAAATATACCATAACAGCTTGATTATATTAGTATAAACACTCTTTTCTACCCCTAAAGCCTGGTGATAAAATTATTTATAACCTGGTATTGCATTATTATATTATCTGGTAATATAATACGTAAAAGCCTGGTTATTGCGTGGGGCTAACTATATATTGTTTTGATTAAGTTTTAATCAATAGAGTACTTAAGTTAATTAATCTAAGTAATATGAATAGCAGTGGAGTGAATTGTGGCAAAAACAAGTAACCAACTACTTGCAGAAGCGCTTGCTGAGGCCAGCGATAGTGCTATTGGGAATATCGTGTATCACAAAGCCATAAAACCAAAGCAGCAAGCATTGCTTGTCAAAAATGGTTATTTGAAAAAGATAATTAAAGGCTGGTATTTACTTGATGCGGATTTATCGGCCCAAAATACGGGAGAATCAGCACTCTGGTATGAATCAATATGGGTATTTATCAATCAATATTTGTCACTTCGTTTTAAAGATAATTACTGGCTCAGCTCTGAGGCCTCGCTGGATCTGCTTACCGACAATAATTCAATGCCGGCCCAAATAGTTGTATTTATTATGAGTGATGATGCTAAATGGAGTGTTACTGATCTTCCAAACGGGATGAGCCTTTGTGTTACGAACAGTAAGACTAGACCAGTCGATTTGGTAAAGTTTCATGGGTTAAATATTTTTTCACTTGAAAGTGCATTAGTAAATTCAACACCTGCTTCATATAGAACTAATCCATTAAGTTTACAGATAGCGTTAAAGAATACAGATTTTGATGGCCTGGCTGCTGCATTGATTCATTCAAGCAATGTAGCTTCAGCAGGTCGAATCATTGGCGCTTATAAAGTATTGAATATGCGGGCAGAGAGTAAAAAGTTAGAAGCAATAATGCATGGTGCTGGATTTGAAAGCATCAAGGTTATCAATCCGTTTGATAAGCCGCCAGTTCTGTTTGGGCATGCAATTAAAGAAGCTGCTAGTGCAAGTAGAGTTAGAATTATGTGGCAGCAAATGCGCCAAAGTGTTTTCGAAACGTTTGAAAGCAGTCAACCGAAATTTGATTTTTTTGCAAGACCACTTGAAGAAACTTTGACAATGATTAAAGAAGTCTACCTACGTGATGCATACAATTCTTTATCGATAGAAGGTTACAAAGTAACGCCTGAATTAATTGAACTCGTCAGTTCTGGTGATTGGTCACCGGAAACTATTGAACGGGATCACGAGACAAAAGATGCGCTTGCGGCAAGAGGTTACTATGATGCCTTTAACCAAGTCCTGGAATCAATAACAGAAGCTCATAATAAGGAAGACTTAAATTTATTGATAGATGTTGGTATTACACAATGGTATGTATCATTATTTAGGCCTTGTGTTACAGCCGGCATAATTCGTGATAGTGATTTGGCAGGCTTTAGAAAAGGGCCAATTTATATTAGAAAATCAAGGCATGTACCACCAGAAAGTGAACAACTGATGGATTGTATGACTGCGTTAAAAGACTGTATAGCTGAAGAAACTTCATTTCCTGTAAAAGCAATTCTCGGGCATTTTTTCCTTGGTTATATTCATCCATTTATTGATGGTAATGGTCGAACAGCTAGATTCCTAATGAATTTTATATTTATTGTTGGTGGCTACAAATGGATAGTTATAAAAAATGAAACAAGAGAAAGATATTTAAATGCACTTGAGGCTGCCTCTAGTGATGAAAATATTACCCCGTTTGTAGAATTTATTCTCGCAACTATTCAGAATGCGAATAATTGAGAGGGTTAAATAATATGAGGTCACTGCTTAAATTAATAGCTCAATTATTTTCTGATGATAGATTTGAGTTGAAGTTACTAGCTATTTCAGTATTTGTAATTGCATTTGCAACTGCAATACATATTGCTGCGCCAGGGATTTCAGTATTAGTAAAATAAAAGATTATGGTAATAAATGAATATCATTGTTGTCAGCGATATAAATAAGGGTGGTATCAAAAAATTTTGACAGAGAGAAATTTTTTCTAATGTTGAGAGAATATTACTCTTTGACACTGAGACTACTTTTATTTGAAGCATGAAAGGGAGCGATAAAAACTAATAACCATTCACATTTAATAGTAGCTGTCCTGGTACCTATTCCCTTATCGGGTACTTTTTAACAAGAACTAGACAAGGTATGGTGTTATTTGTGCCAAATGGTGCCGATGACGATCATACGAGACCAAAAAGTTATTATGATTCAACGTATCAGTATCTAAAAGGTTTAGGTTTAATAGAACTAAATTAAAGGGGCTAAGTAAGCCACCGCCAGTTACAATGTTAAGTAAAAGGAATGGATATGCCAACTCTTTATATAATGCGACATGGTAAGGCTGAAAACACATCGCCTGATATTAAACGCCACCTTAGCAGTGTAGGGAAAGAAAATGTGCGAACTGTTACCAAATTACTGAGCGGTAAAGATACAACAATTAACCAGGTTCTTTATTCACCCGCAGAGCGCGCAAAAGAAACCGCTTTGCTAATGTGTGAAGGTTTAAATATTGCGCCTGAAAACCAGCTTGAAGATGTGCGCATTTATAATGCGTCTGTTTCCGAGTTGCAAACGGTACTTTCTGAAATGGATGTATCGCTAGAGTCTGTTCTGCTCGTTGGCCATAACCCGGGGCTAGCTGATCTTGTTCTGAGCTTAAGCGAAGAGTTTGTTCATTTGTCTGCTGGAAATATTGCCGTTTTGTATGGTGATTCATGGGAAGATATTCGTCATTGTAAATGTAAGTTTGTCGAGAAGTATTAGCTACAGAGCTTAAATCAAGGACAATACGAAATAGGTACCAGAGAGCAATTATTTATAATATTAGAGAATATTGTTCTCTGACACCCTTTGCCTTATTAATGTACTGATGTGGATGCTTCCAGTACGGTACCGGCAAGATCATGTGAACAGTGCGCAAGATCATCAACAGATAAGAACCCACTCATACTATTGCTGCGTGTTAATACGGCTAACCGATGGATGTGCTGTTTTGCCATAAGATTAGCCGCTTCATTAATATCCTGATCATCAAAGCAGGTGGTCACATCCTTGCTCATGACTTCGCGGACTTTAGTCCAACCTGCATCACGGCCGGTAGCAACAACTTTGCAACAGATATCACGATCAGTAATGATACCTAGCAATTCATGGTTGTCATTGGTTACCGGTAGGGAACCGATATGCATATCATGCATAATTCGAGCTGCATCTTTGGTGGTGGCATCGGGTGATATCGTTTCAACTTTTTGGGTCATGATTTCCTGAATTTTCATGTTCTGTCTCCTTCTAAATGTATATTTAAAGTGCCTGGCATTTGATATTAGTGTATCGGGGTTGCGGCTTCGAGCACGGCACCGGCAAGCTCATGTGAGCAATGCGCAATATCATCAACAGATAAACATCCGACCACATTGTTGTTTTGATTCATGATTGTTAATCGGCGAATGTGGTTGTCTTCCATCATACAGGCGGCGTCGGTAATGTCTTGATTCTCAAGGCAGGTGGAGACCTCTTTGGTCATAACTTTTTGTACTTCGGTGGAATTAGGTTCATGACCCATGGCAATGGCAAAGCAACTGATATCACGATCGGTGATAATGCCACACAATCGCCCATCTTCAGTGATGATGGGCAGAGAACCAATGTTGAACTTATCCATTTTTTGCGCCGCTCGTCTAAGCGTTGTTGTAGGCAGAATGGATTCTACTTTGGTGTTCATAACGTCCTGGATTTTCATTTTGTTACCTCCTGTATACTAATTAAGTGGTTGGTTAGTACGTCTCAGTTTGACTGAGATCGGTACCACCAGGATTATATTGGGTACATTAGCGAAGGTTATTCTGACGACATGAAGTTGCCTGGCTGTTGCACTTTAGTGTTGGTGTGCGAAGCACCTGAACTACTTATATTCCGTATAAAATGTAGCAGACAGATCTGGTTTTAACCATGATCCCAATCAATTAATACGTGGTTAGTCCGTAAAGGAATTATAAAAGGGGGCGGTGACAACTGATAATCATTTGCATTTAAATTTGATAGCCATTAGATTTACAGAAAACATCAGGAAGCAGCATCGGTTGCCACTGTTCCCCTTTGCTACAATCTGACTGACTTTGGGTTAAATTACTAAAGGAAACTTTTATGTCGCGCTTTGTCACCTTTCTACGTTGGCTCACGGGACTGTTTCTATTACTGATTTTAATTATAACGGCATATGTGTATATCCCTGTTATTTCAGATCCTGCAAAACGTTATCTTGAGCGAAAAGGCACAATAGAATCGACTATTATCAATAAAAAATGGCTGGCGCAAGATTCGTTGTATAGCGAAATCATCTTAAAATCCAGCAGTGGTTTGCAAGTGAAGCTGTTAGTTCGTCGTCCTGCACAGCAGCAAATCAAGCCCTTGCCCGTTGCGTTGTTGTTAGGTGGCCTGGAAACCGGACATAAGGGCTGTGAATTGATACCCAGAATAAAACAGGTTATTTGTGCATCACTCTCGTACCCTGGTTATACACCTAAGCGTTACGCTGGAGCAAAGTTTTTTTATCGTATCCATGATTTACAACGGACAGTGAAAAACACCCCGCCTGCGGTAGGGCTAGCTACAGATTACCTGCTGCAACAAAATTATACTAGCAAACAGAATTTAGAATATATTGGGGTTAGCCTGGGGGCATTTTTTATTAGCATTCCGGCCGTGATGAACCCGCGTATAGCACGCGTATGGTTAGTACAAGGTGGCGCAAAGCCGATTACTATAATTAAGCATAATTTTTTAAAATATGTTGACTCTGAACGGCTCGGTACTATTCTTTCACATCTCATTGGTTATGCAATTGGTGCGCAACATATCGATCCACTTAAATGGATTGGTAAGATATCACCACGAAAAGTAATTTTTGTAAATTCAGAACACGACGAAGCTTTGCCGCTATCAACAGTTGAAGCACTGCATCAGGCTGCACTTCAACCCAAAGAAGTAATCTGGGTTGAAGGGGCACATATAACACCGAGTCGCAAGGATGTTATCACACAGTTAAGTGACATCGTGCTAAGCCGCATCGCAAAGCCCAAATAAAAGAGGACTAATAACTAAATAAAGCAAGCTAGAACACAGGTTCTACTATTAGTTTCAATAACTGTGTGTACCGTTCCTGCTTAATTAGTATAAGTTAGTAATTACCCCATCGTTTTTCTTTTCATTTTTCTTTCTGGATTCCCGCCTGCGCGGGAATGACGAGTTAACGGAACAGCAGTGGGCAGGTGGGTATATAAGGTGTCCGCCATAGTATTACCAATCCAAATTGGTAATTAATCACAACCATTGTGTTTTTATTTCACAGCGCTTGGGTGCCTGTTTCTCCTCATAATGTAACTTCATTAAACAGGAAGTAAAACAATAAGGAGATATAAAAATGAATTTTTTTAAAAAAAGCATGATGAGGGTGGGGTTAACTTGCTCTTGTATTATTTTGGCGCAAACGGCAATTGCTGCAACACCAGTTAAAGGGCAACCTTTAACGATGGACCAGCAGTTGGTGAATGTGACTGAAATGGTGCCGGAGTTCGGTGGTATGTTTTATGACGACAATGGTGATTTAAATGTTTATTTAACCAACCCCAAAGCGAAAGCTGCGGCGCAGGCTGCGCTTAAAAAAGTGTTTGGTCGAGGTGTTGATAATAGTCGGTCATCAAGAAGTAAACATTTTAAAGGTAAGCCGAGATTAAAGGCGGGTGACTTCAGGGTGCTTAAAGCACGGTATACGGTTAAGCAACTTTCGAAGTGGAAAAAATCGTCTGGAAATGTGTTTTTGTTAAAAGAGGCTGTGTTTCTTGATTTGGACGAAGCCAGTAACCGTCTTACCGTTGGTATATCCAATATGAAACTTAAGCAGTCGGTGGAAGACATTCTGGTAAGTGAAGGTGTGCCTTTAAGTGCGGTTAAAATTGTTGAAGCAAAACCGGTTGTTGGTATGACGCATAGCTTGCGTAGCAGGCACCGTCCCACAAAAGGGGGAATTCAAATTCAATTTACGAACAACGGTGGTAAAAGTACTTGTACATTGGGTTTTAATGCTTACCGGTCTGGTGTGCGGGGTTTCCTTACCAATTCACATTGTACGGACACACGAGGGGGGATAGAAGGCACCTTGTTTTATCAGAACGATACGGAGTTAGTGGGGTATGAATATGTTGACCCGAATTACTACACTTCTTTCTGGTACTGGGAATGCCCGTGGTTTAAACGCTGTCGTTATAGTGATGCTGCATTTGTTCGTTACTATGGTGGTGTCACCTCCAACCTTGGCAGGGTTGCCAGAACAACCGGTTGGAATAATATGTCGTTAACCATTAATTCGACCAGTCCGGAGATGACTGTTATTGCAGAAAGACAAACAAATATAGTAGGTAGTTATCTTGATAAGGTGGGGCGCACAACAGGTTGGACGTATGGCCGAGTAACCGCAACTTGCAGTGATTACAATGTGAGTAACTCTAACGTGCATATGAAATGTCAGGATACGGTTTTCCGTACTGGGACAAAACTTGCCGGCCCTGGTGACAGTGGTTCCCCAGTGTTTGTTTGGCATGGCAGTACGGTAACGCTTGCTGGAATTATGTGGGGTGGTTCGAGTGACTATCCGGATAATACGGGTAATACGTTTATTCTTAGCCCTATGCGTTTTATTGAAGATGAGATAGGCGCATTAACAACCTTTTAAATAAACTATGTTAAAGCTAAACAGGGCGAGCCATATATTGCTCGCCCTGTTTTTTTCCTTAACTGGCCTGCTGATATTCCAGACCATTATCTACATTATGATGCGCTTCATGGTTAACATCGGCAACGGTCATGGTGACAAGCTCTTCGGCACTGCCAGGGTGAATAGCAATGGTGTTATCGAAGTCTGCTTTTGTCGCGCCCATTTTTACGG
>CAZIWG010000079.1:0-10338 GCA_964542925.1 uncultured Granulosicoccaceae bacterium
TTCATCTTGATTCATGATTGGATCTTTTGAGCCTAACGCCCGCGTAAAGCGCGCGAGGTACGAGCGTCGCCTTTGACGCGTTTGTTAGGGGTGTTTGCTACCATAGCGCCATTACCCATATGCCAAGCGCTGTTAATGATAGCGCTAACGGAACAGTGAGTAATTCTAAAATGCGCAATTTAAAGAATACCGAGAAAAACGCAAATATTGCTAACATAATTGTATTAAATGGCTTTGAAACTGCCTTATATGAAGGTTCTGTATTTTTTCCTGCTTGATGGTAGACATGCGACCACGATAATTTTCCGAGATACTCGGTTTTTATTAACGGCGCTATGTAGTCAGGCCATTTTTCCTTAACATATAACCTTGACCACTTACACAACTGGGTATCCAATGATTTTTTCCAAATATGAATTGGACGAATGTTGTTTTTAGAAAGCTCTCTAAGATAGGGGATATAGAGAAATATTAATGCTAACCAAAGAGAATAAACTGGTACAGCCACACTTGTTTGTGGAATTTTTATTTCGCTCTGACTCGAAATGCCCGCTTTAACCGCAATTAACGACGCTGCGATCAAAATCACAGAATAAGCATACTTCTTCGAGTCTTCATTGCTCATTCAAACCCCTAACTATAAGTAGACACCCTAAATGTCGTTTTTAATTCCGACATTTAGGGGATATAAATTTCTTGTTGTCTTTAGTTTCAGCATCTTAACAATAAATAGGGGGGCTATAGCAATAATTATTTAGTACTAGGGGCAATAAAAAAGCCCTACCAAATCAGGTAGGGCTTTTAAAATAAATCTAAATTAACGTTTAACGTTTCATCGAATCAAAAAATTCAGCGTTGTTCTTGGTGGCTTTCATCTTATCGAGTAACAGTTCCATGGCGGCCAGTTCATCCATGGGGTGTAACAACTTACGAAGGATCCACATTTTTTGTAGTTCGTCTGGTTTGGTGAGTAGTTCTTCACGACGGGTACCAGAGCGGTTAACGTTGATGGCAGGGTAGACGCGTTTTTCAGCGATACCGCGATCCAGATGCAGTTCCATATTACCGGTGCCTTTGAATTCTTCGTAAATCACATCGTCCATACGTGAACCGGTTTCAACCAGTGCTGTTGCAAGAATAGTCAGTGAGCCACCTTCTTCAATGTTACGCGCAGCACCAAAGAAACGTTTTGGACGTTGCAGAGCGTTGGCATCAACACCACCCGTTAATACTTTACCTGATGAAGGTACAACGGTGTTGTAGGCACGCGCTAAACGGGTGATGGAGTCGAGCAGGATCACCACGTCTTTTTTGTGTTCAACTAAACGCTTGGCTTTTTCGATCACCATTTCGGCCACTTGTACGTGACGACTGGCAGGCTCATCAAAAGTAGATGACACCACTTCACCGCGAACTGAGCGTTCCATTTCAGTTACTTCTTCCGGGCGTTCGTCAATTAGCAATACAATTAAATGACAGTCAGGGCAGGAGTACGTGATTGATTGTGCGATGTTCATGAGCATCATGGTTTTACCGGCTTTCGGTGGTGACACAATCAAACCACGCTGACCTTTACCAATCGGTGAGGCTAAATCAATAATGCGTGCGGTAATATCTTCAGTGCTGCCATTACCAATTTCTAGCACCATACGCTCGTTGGCATGCAGCGGCGTTAAGTTTGAAAACAGCACTTTGTTTTTGGCGTTTTCAGGTAAATCAAAATTAATTTCTTGGACTTTTAATAATGCAAAGTAACGTTCGCCATCTTTCGGTGGACGAATTTTACCGGCGATGGTGTCACCGGTGCGTAAACTAAAACGTCGAATTTGGCTGGGCGATACGTAAATATCATCGGGGCCGGCAAGGTAAGAGCCTTGGGCTGATCGCAAGAATCCGAAGCCATCTTGTAGAATTTCCAATACACCATCGCCGTGAATGTCTTCACCCTTTTTGGCATGTGCTTTCAAAATGGCGAAGATGATGTCTTGCTTGCGAGAGCGAGCCATTCCTTCGATTTTCATTTCTTGAGCAAGTTCTACTAATGCGGCAGCGGGTTTTTGTTTCAGTTCAGTTAGATTCATAGCATAGGTTCGTGTGATTTAATGTGAGAGTGTAAGGGTGTTAAGCGATTTGTCTGAAAGACTGCGCACGCCATACCCAGACGTGTTGTTTAAATGGGCTTTTTAGTTTGGATTAATAATTTCGAATTTGTTCTACGGAAGGTTTAATCACTTCCAGTACAAGGACATTAGCATCAAACAATGGCTGCGTCCAGAAATCTGGACGCAGCCAATGAATCTTAGATATTGCTATCGATGAATGCAGTCAGTTGAGACTTGGAAACTGCCCCTACTTTGGTTGCTTCAACATTACCTGCCTTGAAAATCATCAGGGTAGGAATACCGCGAATACCGTATTTAGGCGCTGTGCCGGGGTTTTCGTCAATATTGAGTTTCGCAATAGTGACTTTCCCTGCATATTCCGCAGCGATTTCTTCCAGGATAGGTGCAATCATCTTGCACGGGCCACACCAGTCTGCCCAATAATCGACTAAGACAGGACCTTCAGCCTTAATAATGACGTCTTCAAATGTGTCATCTGTGACGTGAACGATGCTTTCGCTCAAAATGTAGCCTCCACTTCAGTGTTTATGATTCAAGTCCAGTTTATCAGACCTGTGTTCAGGATGTTTCATTGTGTAGGTAGGATTTGAGCCTAATCAGATGCGTATTGCAAGCCCAATTAACGCCGCATTCTGTTATGCTCCCGTCCCCATGAGTGATAAACATCTAACAGACACCTTATTTTCATCGCTAGATTTACCCGCCGAATTACTGCAAGGTCTTGAAGAAGCTGGATTTTCTAAGTGTACTCCGATTCAGGAGCAAACCTTACCACTGGCTTTAAAAGGTCATGATGTGGCGGGACAAGCGCAAACGGGTACGGGTAAGACGGCGGCTTTTTTGTTGGCAGCGATGACGCGTTTAATGCGAAACCCCGCTTCAGAGTCAAGAAAGCTGAATCAACCACGCGCATTGATGCTGGCACCAACCCGTGAGTTGGCGATTCAAATTCATAAAGATGCGGTGCAACTGGGTAAGCATTCAGGCTTAAAATTGGCGTTGGCTTATGGTGGCACGGGCTACGATACGCAGCGTAAGACGATAGAAGATGGCTGCGATATTCTCATTGGTACGCCTGGACGTATTATTGATTACTTTAAGCAGCATGTATTTAATTTAAAAGAAGCCGAAGTGATTGTGCTGGATGAAGCCGACAGAATGTTTGATTTGGGCTTTATTAAAGATATTCGTTATTTGCTACGTCGTATGCCTGAACCGACCAAACGCTTAGGATTATTATTCTCGGCAACGTTGTCACACCGGGTAATGGAACTCGCCTACGAACACATGAATATGCCTGAAAGCGTGGTCATTGAAGCGGAAACCATGACCGCAGACAAGGTCACGCAGATTGTTTATCACACCGCCAATGATGAAAAGATCCCTTTTTTAATAGGCTTAATGAAGCACATGGATCCGAGTCGCTCGATTGTGTTTGCTAATACCAAGCGTGCTGGTGAAAAGATTTGGGGCTATTTAGAAAGCAATGGTATTCGTGCCGGTATTCTTTCCGGTGATGTACCACAAAATAAACGCCAGCGTTTATTAGAAGAATTTAAAAGCGGCGAGCTGCCTGTTTTGGTTGCAACAGATGTTGCCGCGCGTGGCTTGCACATTGATGGCGTCAGTCATGTGTTTAATTACGATTTGCCTGATAACAGTGAAGACTATGTGCATCGTATTGGACGTACAGCACGAGCTGGTGAGTCAGGTGATGCGATCAGCTTTGCTTGTGAAACCTATGCCTTCAATTTAATGGATATTGAAGAGTATTTAGGCAATCGCTTGCCAGTGGGTCAGGTGGATACCCGCTTGTTTTTATCAGAGTTACAGCCACCGGTGCGGATTCAGCGTAAACTCCGCCCCGACCATAAAAGAAAACCTCAACAAGGTCAACGACATAGACGTAGATAACGACTAAGTTCGCGCTAAAATCCTACCTAAAAATAGTTCTTTTGACTACATAATAGCCATTTTCCAATACCTAAAAAGCTGCTAGTATCAATTAGATACAAAGGGAATCCAGATTTTTTCTGGATTTTTTTGACTAAAAAATACAAGAATTGGCAAAAATGGTTCCGTTGATAAGTAAATTGACCGATCGCATTGGAGAACAGGGATTAGTTTTGTTTGTTAACCTGTTATTACTGGTGTTAATCGCACAGGCAATTGCCAGCGTTACGTGGCAAATGCTCGATGATGAAAGTGGCGTGTTAACGCAAGCACGTTCAACGACATCTATTGTTAATCGCTCTTCGCAGCAGTCAGCAATTTTGATGGCACAAGCTATTGCCGGTAGTCATTTATTTGGTCGAGCAGATGGTGTGGTTGCATCACAACGTGGTGTCGGCGCACCGGAAACAAAACTTAATTTGTTATTAAAAGGTGTGATTGCTTCGTCAGATGCCGATAATGCGGTGGCTTTTATTGCAGCGGGTCAAGGCGCAATAGAAAAGCCATACATGATAGGTGACAACTTGCCTGGCGGTGCCATACTGAAAGAAATATATTCCGAGCGTATTTTGCTTGAGTACCGTGGGCGAATGGAAAATCTTAGTCTGCGACGCAAGGTACTAACGAGCAAGGAACTCGGCATACAATAAATGATCAGGCTGTAAGGCTTGGCATAAAAGAAAATAGTTCGTTGAAAGACCTAACCGTTGCTTGATCCGATTGGAACAGGCAGGCGGCTTTGTCACCTCTGCTATCCGTAGCAGCGGCGCGAAACTGGGGAAAGTAGGATGCAGAATAAACATATTTTAAGCATGAATTCATGGTTACAGGGGCTACAGGTGCTGTTGTTACTACCTGCGTTGTTATTGTCACCGATGCTAGTCGCTCAGCCGATGGCAGAGGGTGAAACCACCATGCTTAATTTAGAAAATACCGATATCAATACTTTGATTTCGACTATTGCTGACAAGACCGGCAAAAACTTTATTGTTGATCCTCGTGTAAAAGGTAAGGTCACGATTATCTCGCATCAACCGCTGACACGTGATGAGGTGTATCAAACGTTCTTATCTATATTAGAAGTTCATGGCTTTGCGGCCGTGCCGAGTGATGGTGTGGTTAAGATTGTGCCAGATTCAACCGCCAAACAAAGTAGTATTCGCACCGCTAGCAGTGGCGCGCCTGGGCGTGGTGATGAATTAGTGACGCGCGTGGTCACGATTGATTACGTTAACGCCATGCAATTAGTGCCTATTTTACGACCACTGATTCCACAACAAGGCCACATGGCGGCGTTCCCTTCTTCAAATGTGCTGATTGTCTCCGACCGCGCAGACAATATTGCGCGCATTATCCAATTAATTAAACGTATCGATCGTCCTAGTAACGACGATGTTGAAGTACTGAAATTACAGTATGCATCAGCATCTGAAATGGTGCGCATACTCAGTGCGTTAAAGAAAAGCAGTGGTGTGGGTAAACAAGCCAATCGAACTCCGATGTTAGTGGCAGATGAACGTACTAACAGTATTTTATTAGGTGGTGATAAGGGCGAACGCTTACGCTTACGCGCGTTAATCGCTCACTTAGATTCCCCTACGGGCAGCGGTGGCAGTACGCAAGTTGTCTATTTAAAGTATGCGGATGCAGCAAGCCTAGTGCCGGTGTTAACCAGCGTGAGTTCAAATATTTCAAAAGTGAATGGCAAGGCTAAATTGGTTGGTAAGTCTGCATCGAATGTCAGTATACAAGCGGATGTAAATACCAATGCTTTAGTGATTACGGCACAGCCAGATGTGATGCGTTCTTTAAAGAGTGTGATTCGTCAGCTGGATATTCGTCGTGCACAAGTATTGGTTGAAGCAATTATTGCTGAAGTCTCATCGACCAAGAGTTCAGAATTAGGCGTGCAGTTTGGCTCGCTCGATACCAGTAACGGTATCGTCTCATCTGAATTTCCAGGCAGCGGCCCTAATCTTATTGCCTTGGCATTAGGTAACGCACCACTTACTACGTTGGGTGGTGGTTTAACGCTTGGCGCAGGTAATGCGCGAGGCGGTAATCGCTTTGGTGTCTTACTTCGCGCTATTGCATCGGACGATGATTCTAATTTGTTATCAACACCCAATCTTGTGATGTTAGATAATGAAGAAGCAGAAATTATTGTTGGTCAGAATGTACCGTTTGTAACGGGTTCCCAACAAACAACGGGTGGGCTAGCAAACCCTTTCCAAACAATTCAGCGTAAAGATGTGGGTTTAACATTGCGAGTGAAGCCGCAGATCAATGAAGGTGATGCGATAAAACTGGAGATCACACAGGAAACCTCAAGTGTGGTACCGGATAACTCAAGTGTAACCTCGGCTGATATTATTACTAATAAACGCTCGATTAAAACCACGGTTATGGTTGATGATGGTGAAATTATTGTACTTGGCGGTTTAATCTCAGATGACCTGACCGAAGGTGTTTCTAAAGTCCCCGTGTTGGGAGACATACCGATACTCGGTAATCTTTTTAGTAGCCGTACAACGCGTAAGTTAAAAACCAATTTAATGGTATTTTTGCATCCGGTTATTCTAAAAGACGGTAAAGGAAAAGTTCTTTCCAGTAATAAATATAATTATATTCGTGCTCAGCAATTGGTGAGTAAAGAGGATGGGGTGAATTTGTTGGATAATGATGTGACACCAGTATTGCCAACATTGGATACGTATTTGGAAATCCCCCCCCCGTATAAAAGTGAAGAACAGACTAAAAACTAAATAATGATGCAGTTAGAAATCGTCGACAAATCTTTAGATAATAATGTGACCGCCTTAGCGGTATCGCAACGAATTCCTTTTGGTTATGCAAAACGTCATGGGTTGTTATTAGGTGGTGTTGAAGAGGGTGTACTGAAAGTTATTTGTCGTGAAAATGTAAAGGCCGTCAACCTTGCTGAGTTACGTCGTCATCTTGCCCGTAAAATAAGTATTGAGTTTATTAGTGATACGCAGTTTGAAGCATTATTACAAAGCGAATACGAACAGGGTTCCAGTGAAGCCATGAATATCATGGATGACATTGAAGGCAATGATCTGTTGAGTATTGCGCAGGTTTTAGCCGAACCTGAAGATTTAATGGAAACCGAAGATGATGCGCCAATTATTCGTTTAATCAATGCATTACTTACCGAAGCGATTAAAGAAAATGCCTCGGATATTCATATTGAACCTTACGAAAACCGACTTGTAGTGCGAATGCGTGTTGACGGCGTGTTGCGTGAAATTCTTGAACCGCAACGTGCGATTGCACCATTGTTAGTATCACGTATTAAAGTCATGGCGAAACTTGATATTGCAGAAAAACGTTTGCCACAAGATGGGCGTATTTCATTACGCGTTGCCGGTCGTGCGGTCGATGTGCGGGTATCCACTTTGCCCGCAGGTGGCGGCGAACGTGTGGTCATGCGAATTCTCGATAAACAGGCTGGGCGTTTAAATTTAGAACACTTAGGCATGTTGCCGAAGACGCTGAAATTGATTAGCGGAGTGATTCATAAACCACACGGCATTGTTTTGGTAACGGGGCCAACCGGCTCAGGTAAAACAACCTCACTCTATGCCATGTTGCAACGTTTGAATAATAAACAACGCAACATCATGACCGTTGAAGATCCAATAGAGTATTACATGGATGGCATTAGCCAAACGCACGTCAATACCAAAGTGGACTTAACCTTTGCGCGAGGACTGCGCGCAATATTACGCCAAGATCCCGATGTGGTGATGGTCGGTGAAATTCGTGATCTTGAAACGGCGCAAATTGCGGTGCAATCAAGTTTAACGGGACACATGGTGTTATCAACTTTGCATACCAATACTGCAGTCGGCGCAGTAACACGTTTACGCGACATGGGTGTTGAACCTTTCTTATTGTCATCCAGTTTGAGTGCCGTATTAGCGCAACGTTTAGTGCGCATGCTCTGCCCAGATTGTAAGCGCCCTCATGTTGCACAGGCGAGCGATTGTACTGCGTTAGCGATTGACCTTAAAAAAGCCAAAGCACCAACTATTTATGAGCCTGTCGGTTGTGATAGTTGTAATGGTATTGGTTACAAAGGTCGTATGGGTGTCTATGAATTAGTATTGGTAGATGAAAAATTACGAACTATGATTCATGACGGCGCGAGTGAGCAAAAACTTGAAGCCTACGCCCGCAAAGCAACGCCGGGCATCGCTGATGAAGGTCGTCGACTAGTGCTCTCTGGTGCAACCTCGATTGAAGAAATCTTACGTGTAACTCGCGAAGACTAAACCATGAGTGCCTTTGAATATACTGCGCTGGATGTAAGCGGTCATAAACTCAAAGGGGTGCTTGAAGGTGATGCACCTCGGCAAATTCGCCAACAACTTCGTGATAAGGGTTTAACGCCGTTAACGGTTGATGAGGTCAGTCAACGCAAAACCAATGGCGAAAAGAAAAAATTCATGCGTGGCATTAGTTCAACCGAACTTGCCGTTTTTACCCGTCAGTTAGCAACCTTAGTTGGTTCCGGTATGCCTTTAGAGGAAACCTTGGAGGCAGTGGGTAAGCAAACTGAAAACCCGCGCATGCAAAGCACCATTGCGGCGGTACGCTCACGTATTAAAGAAGGCCATAGTTTGGCGGATGCGCTGGCAGACTTCCCAGTAATTTTCCCCGAGCTATATCGCTCTACGGTTGCCGCCGGTGAGCAGACAGGCCATCTCGATGTGGTGTTATCGCGTTTAGCTGATTACACCGAAAACCGCCAAATGTTGCTGCAATCGATTAGTCAGGCATTAATTTATCCTGCCGTATTGACCTTAACCGCATTGGCGGTGGTTGCATTGTTGCTGGGTTATGTTGTGCCGCAGGTGGTGCAAGTTTTCACCGATCTAGGGCAAACTTTACCGTGGTTAACGCGTGCACTGATTGCCACCAGTGACATTGTTCAAGATTATGCTTGGTTGATGATTTTGACGGTTGTTGCAGGCGTGTTTGCTTGGCGCAATGCTTTACAACAAGAAGCATTTAGACGTCGTTATCATGCGTGGTTATTAAAATTACCCTTAATTGCTAAATTAGTCCGTGGTGTGAATACGGCACGATTCGCGCGTACCTTTAGTATTTTAACCGCCAGTGGCGTACCCGTTTTAGACGGTTTGCGAATTAGTGCTAACGTGATGGCAAATCTGCCAATGCGTGAAGCGGTGTTAGAAGCAAGCTTGCGTGTGCGTGAGGGCTCGACCGTGCAAAAAGCACTGGAAGTGAGTAACTGTTTCCCACCCTTGGTGTTACACCTTATTGGCAGTGGTGAAAGCAGTGGTAAGTTGGAAGACATGCTTGAACGCGCTGCGCAAAATCAAGAGCGTGATTTAGAAAATCGTATTTCTACTTTAATGAAAATATTTGAGCCCGCCATGATCTTGATTATGGGGGTGATTGTGTTGGTGATTGTATTGGCTATTTTGTTGCCAATTTTTGATTTAAACCAGTTAGTGAAGTAGTGGATAAACAGGATAATAAAAAATGGATATGAATCAGTTTGTAAAAAATACTCAGAAGGGTTTTACCTTGATCGAGGTTATGGTGGTCGTGGTGATACTCGGTATTTTAGCTGCCGTGGTGGTAACAAAAGTGGCAGGCCGTCCTGATGAAGCAAAATTGGTTAAAGTGAAACAAGATATATTAACGCTTGAATCGGCATTGAACCTTTATAAGCTGGACAATGACGTGTACCCAACTACTGATGAAGGCTTGCAGGCATTAGTAGAAAAACCGGCTAATGCACGTAACTGGAAGCAAGGTGGTTACATTGCCAGATTGCAAAAAGATCCATGGAATACGCCTTATCAGTATCTAAGCCCCGGTGCGAATAGCCAAATTGATATCTATTCTTTTGGCGCAGACAAACAACCCGGTGGCGAAGGGATTAACGCAGATATAGGAAACTGGAGTAACTAACCAACGTGATTCGACGACCACAAGGGTTTACGTTATTAGAATTACTTATTGTTTTGGTGATCTTAGGGATCACAATTAGTTTTACGGTTTTATCACTTGGTTTAAAAAATCCACAAGATGAGTTAAAAGAACAGGGACAGCGCCTAGCCGCTTTAATGCAACTTGCCTCAGAAGAATCTATTTTGTTAGGGCAAGAACTAGCCCTGCAGTTTGATGCAGATGGCTACTCATTTTTGAGCCTCAAAGCCGATAAATGGTTAGAAATTCAGAATGATCCAATATTTCGCCGGCG
>CAZIWG010000080.1:0-8830 GCA_964542925.1 uncultured Granulosicoccaceae bacterium
ATTTCGGGGGTGGTCGGTGCATTACCCAACGCCACCGCAATATTTCGTAACCAACATTCATAACCAATGCGTCTTATCGCGCTACCGGCCATGCGTTCTAAAAAAGTTTTTTCATCCCAGTTAAATAATTCAATCAAACTAGCATGGTCGAGTGAGTGACGTGGCATAAAATCCACTTCATGCGAGAGTTGTGCAAAACGGTTCCACGGACACACCAGTTGGCAGTCGTCACAGCCATAAATTCGATTGCCGATTTGTTTACGAAACTCAACAGGAATGGAGCCGCGCATTTCAATGGTTAAATAACTAATGCAACGGCGGGCATCGAGTCGGTTGGGGGCGATGATGGCCTGAGTTGGGCAGATGTCGATACAGGCCTGGCAGGTGCCGCAATGATCGGTGGCGGCAGCGTCGATCGGTAAGGGGAGATCAATAAATAATTCACCGAGAAAAAACCATGAACCCGCATCACTATTAATAAGGTTGGTATGTTTGCCTAACCAGCCAAGTCCTGCTTTGTTGGCAAGGGCTTTTTCTAAAATCGGTGCGCTGTCGGTGAAGGCACGGTAGCCGAACTCCCCAATTTTCTGCGTGATTTTATCGGCGAGTTTTTGCAAACGGTTGCGGATTATCTTGTGGTAGTCGCGACCCAGTGCATAACGTGAGATATAAGCTTGTTGTGGATCAGCGAGCACGGTATCCATGTCGTGAGCATTGGGCAGGTAATCCATGCGTACGGAAATTACGCGTAAAGTGCCGGGTTCCAGTTCGGCAGGGCGGCTGCGTTTAGTGCCGTGTTTGGACATGTAGTGCATGTCGCCGTGCAGTCCTTCATCGAGCCAGCTGTTTAAAAAATCTTCGTCGCTGGATAAATCCACATCGGCAATGCCGACTTGTTGAAAACCGAGTTGCGTTGCCCATTCTTTAACTTCACGGGTAAGCGCGGCCATCTGCTGTTCATCAGCAGGATCGAGCAACGGTGGTGGTGCGGCTTTTTCAGTCATAGTGCTATGATACCGGTTATGCGCCGTTTACCGAATGCCTTATACACCGCCGACGAAGTTCGTGAACTTGATCGCCTTGCGATTGAGGAGTTTGCGATCCCCGGTGCGACTCTCATGGAGTACGCTGGCAAGGCCGCGTTTGATGCCATACGTGAAAAATGGCCGCGAGCAAGAAAGCTGGCGGTGTTGGTGGGCACGGGCAATAACGGTGGTGATGGTTTTGTGGTCGCAACCTTAGCGCGTGCGGCAGACTATGAGGTTCGACTTTTTCAGGTGGGGGATGCGAGCCGTTTGAAGGGCGATGCATTGACGATGGCACAACGCTGGCAAGATACCGGTGGTGAGATTGAAACATTTACTGCGGCACTGGATCTTGGTGGTATTGAAATTGTGGTGGATGGCTTGCTTGGCACGGGACTGAATGCTGAGGTGACGGGTGATTGGGCCGCGGCGATTCGAGCAATCAACAATAGTCATGCGGCAGTATTGGCGCTGGATATTCCCTCTGGGTTGGATGCGAACAGCGGTGCGGTGTTGGGTGTCGCAGTGAATGCTCATTTAACGGTGACCTTTATTGGCTTAAAACGTGGCCTGTTTACAGGCGCTGGCCCCCGTCAGGTGGGGCAGCTTGTGTATGACGATTGCCACGTGCCACCTGACGTTTTAATGAAGATTAGCCCATCCTGTTCTCGACTTGGGTTTAAAGGCTTGGGTCATTTGCTGGGATCACGTCCTCGTGACATGCACAAGGGACAATGTGGCCATGTGCTGGTTATCGGTGGTGAATCAGGTATGAGTGGGGCGGTGCGCTTAGCGTCAGAAGCGGCAGCACGCGTGGGTGCAGGTTTGGTGAGTGTGGCAACTCGCCCCGTTCATGCAGCGAGCATCAGCGCCGCGTGCCCTGAATTGATGGCACATCCGGTGGATACGGTCGCGGCACTTCGCCCCTTATTGGCAAAAGCTTCAGTCATCGCGATTGGCCCTGGCTTAGGTCAGTCGGATTGGTCGAAACAAATGTTGTCGGCAGTGTTAGAGCAGGATCGCCCGATGGTAGTGGATGCGGATGCCTTGAATCTCCTCGCCGAAGAACCGCTTGAACGTAGTCAATGGATTTTGACCCCGCACCCTGGAGAAGCAGCACGATTGCTTGATACCGACACGGCAACAATACAACAAGATCGCTTTGGCGCGGTGACTAAGTTGCAACAACGCTATGGCGGTACGGTCATTCTAAAAGGTGCCGGCACTTTAGTGGCTTCGTCAGATATGCCGCTAGGTCTTTGTAGTGAAGGCAATCCTGGTATGGCAAGTGGTGGCATGGGTGATGTACTAACCGGCGTGATCGCGGGGTTATTGGCACAACGAGTACAGACCGACACCATGCAGGCCTTAGCCGCTCGGCTTGGTGTGTGCGTACATGGGCGGGCGGCAGATATTGCTGCGCATGAAGATGGAGAACGGGGATTGTTGGCATCTGATGTGATTGCAAAGCTGCGAGAAACCGTTAATCCTGCGCAATTTGGCTAATAATGATGCAATTTCGGATAGATTCAGACCAGCAAATGCAAGATTTAGGCGCCCAGATAGCCAAGGCTTGCGATTGGGAAGGGCGTATTTACCTTGATGGTAACTTGGGTACCGGCAAAACAACGTTGGTGCGTGGTTTACTCCGTGCTTTAGGTCACAATGGCGCAGTAAAAAGCCCTACCTTTACACTGATTGAGCCGTACCATATTGGTGAAAAAAATATATATCACTTTGATTTATATCGACTTTCAGACCCAGAAGAACTGGAGTACATGGGGCTGCGTGACTATTTTGTCCCCGGTAGCCTGTGTTTGGTGGAATGGCCGCAAAAAGGTGGTCGCATGCTGCCTGAGGCGGATTTATGGCTAAAATTGACCCATGATGGCAGTTCACGCGATGTTTTTATCTCTGCCTTAACTAAAACGGGCAAATTAATGCTAAAAACACTGCAAAATAGCAAGTTATAATTCTTAGTTCCATGCTATATCTAATGTTGTTTTTTAAGATCACCGTGTATATACTTAATATCAATATGATTTTTCATATTCTATAATTATAAAAACGTTGTTAATTAGATAAGGTGCGTGGCATGAGAAATCTTTGGATTGCCATTTTGTTGTTCACAAGCTTGCCAGCGTTAGCGGGGCAGGCAGAAGTCATTGGCGTTCGCCTGTGGCCAGCACCCGATCATACTCGTCTTGTTTTTGACCTTAGTGGCCCAGCTGAACACAGTCTATTTACCTTGCCCGATCCGGACCGAATCGTGATTGATTTAAAGAACACCGCTTTGCACAAAGAATTGCTGACAGATTTGAGCAATGGTCCAGTGAAAAGTATTCGCAGCGGTGGTCGAAATGGTACTGATTTACGAATCGTGCTTGATACCAAAGGCACTATGCGACCTAAGAGTTTCATCCTCAAGCCTTATGGCGAGTACGGCGACCGCCTGGTTCTGGATCTTTACAATATAAAAGATAAAAGCAAAAAGCATAAAGTCGTTAAGAGCGCACGTCCTTCAGCGAAAAAACAGGCGAAGAAACTACGTGATGTAGTCATTGCGATTGATGCCGGACATGGTGGTGAAGATCCTGGCGCACGCGGTTATCGTGGAACACGTGAAAAACACGTAGTACTCGCTATTGCACGACGTTTAAAAACCTTGGTTGCAAAAGAACCGGGTATGCGTCCTGTGATGATTCGTGATGGTGATTATTATATAAGCCTGCGTGGACGCATTAAGAAAGCCCGTCAAAAACGAGCTGATATTTTTATCTCTATCCATGCGGATGCGTTTCGTAACAAAAAAGCCAAGGGTTCGTCTGTTTATACCCTGTCACCACGTGGTGCGACCAGTGAAGCCGCACGTTGGTTGGCGGAAAGTGAAAATAAAGCCGATTTAATCGGTGGCGTGAGCCTCGATGACAAGGATGATTTGCTTGCTTCAGTGTTACTCGATTTGTCTCAAACGGCGAGCCTTGAGGCTAGCTTAGATGTCGCTGATCATATTTTAGGTGGTTTAAAACGTGTTGGTAAAGTTCACAAACGTCGTGTGCAGTCAGCTAGTTTTATGGTTTTAAAATCACCGGACATTCCTTCTGTATTGGTGGAAACCGCGTTTATTTCTAATCCAGAAGAAGAACGTAAGCTGCGAACAAAGGCTTACCAGCAAAAACTCGCCAAGGCGTTAATGCAGGGTATTCGCAAGTATTTTCATCGCTTTCCACCACCTGGAACACGTTTAGCACAACGCCACGTGATTCAGTCAGGAGAAACGCTTTCTGAAATTGCCAAACAGTATCAGGTGCCGGTTAAAAATTTGCGTAGTGTCAATCAGTTAAAAAGTGACCGCGTTAAAGTGGGTCAAATTTTACAAATCCCTGCTGTTACTAGCGATAGTTAGTTTTAGCCATTGCGAGTTTAGCGAAGCAATTTTTTGTTGCGTGCAAGTGACTGCGCTTTCTAGTTGTTTCGTGTCTTAAGCGGATGTCATTGCGCTCTTGATTTCACCTTACCATTTAGCCTCACTTTGTTTTAAGCTATCACTATGAGTTTACCGAACGACCAACATATACAACAATTACCGGTTCAGCTTGCTAACCAAATAGCGGCGGGTGAAGTGGTTGAGCGTCCCGCATCGGTGGTGAAAGAATTACTCGAGAACAGCCTGGATGCGGGCGCGACACGTGTCGATATTGATATTGAACAAGGTGGCCTGCAAAGTATCCGTATTCAGGATGATGGTGCGGGGATGTTTGAGCAAGATTTACCGCTTGCTTTATCTCGACACGCAACGAGTAAAGTGAGTAGTTTATTCGATCTTGAACATCTCGTAAGTTTAGGTTTTCGCGGTGAAGCCTTACCGAGCATCGCTTCTGTTTCTCGTTTGCAAATTATCACTCGTCGGCACGACGCGTCACAAGCTAGCCGAATTGAAGTGAGTGAGACGGGTGAAATCAGTGAGGTGCATCCTGCTGCACATCCGTTGGGTACAACGGTGGTCGTAGATGACTTATTTTGTAATGCGCCAGCACGGCGACGTTTTTTAAAAGCAGCCAAAACAGAATTTGCTCATATTCAAGATGTGGTGCAGCGTATTGCTTTAGCGCGTGCTGATGTAACGATTCAGTTACGACACAATAATCGGCAAGTCATTAAAGTTACTGCGGCACAAGATGAGGCTACAAATAAAAAACGCTTAGCTCGAATTTTTGGTCAGGATTTTGTTGAGTCAGCTTATAAGGTTGCCGACGAAGCAGATGGACTGCGTGTAACCGGGTTTGTGGCGCCTGCAAGTTTGCATCGTGCGCAAACAGATCGGCAGTATGTTTACATCAACGGTCGCATGATTAAAGATCGGGTGTTATCGCATGCCATACGGCAGGCTTATGGCGAACAATTACCCGAAGGTCGTTTTGCGAGTTTTTGTATTTACCTTGAGATTGATCCGGTGTTGGTGGATGTGAATGTGCACCCCACTAAACATGAAGTGCGTTTTCGTGATGGTCGCAATGTGCATGATTTTTTATTCTCAACGCTGCAACGTGCTTTACAAGGTCAACCTGCTGCCAACATACACAATAATGCGGTGGTAGAGAGCGTCATTGCCTCGACACCACCTGTGAGTGAAGTCAGAGAACGTGCCACAGTTTATTCTATGCCATTATGTGATGTTGCTTCGAGTAATATGGAACATCCTTTTGGACAAGTGTTGAGCGTGTTGGCAGGACGTTTTTTATTTTGTAAAAAAGCACCAGAGCATTGGTTGATCGATGCACAGAAATTACTGCAGCAGGTTTATTTACATCGGTTACAAAATGAATATTCACAACAAGGCATTGTGTCGCGACCCTTATTATTACCTGAGCGATTAACGTTAAATGAAGGGCAAGCAATATTAATTGAGCAACAACTTGAGTTAATTGAACAGCTGGGCTTTGAAATAACTATCATAGGTGATGCTTCCGCATTGCTACGGCGCGCACCCGTGGTATTACAACAGGCAGAATCCTCATCGCTAGGCGTTGCATTACTCGCCTTACTGCAAGATGACGAATTATCTCAAGCTAAAATAGAATCATCATTATTGTTACTTGCACGTGCGGCGGCGTTAAGTACCTCTATTCCAGAAGGTTCACAAGCCTTGCAAACATGGTTAGCGAAATTACTGGACTCAGTTAAGCTGGAGTGGTCGAGTGATTGGTTGCTTAGTTTAGAAGCATCGCAACTTGAACAATTATTTTCCGAGTGATTGTTGAATGATGACAAGTACGTTTCCACCAGCACTCTTTATTATGGGACCGACGGCATCGGGTAAAACCGATCTCGCTATTTCATTAATGGATCACTTGCCGATTGAACTCATTAGCGTTGATTCTGCGCTTATTTATCGCGACATGAATATTGGCACCGCAAAGCCTGATGCGGAGACGTTACGTCGGGCGCCACATCGCTTGATTGATATTCGTGATCCGTCAGAACGATATTCTGCAGCTGAATTTCGTGATGATGCCTTGCGTGAGATGCAGCAAATTACAGAAGCAGGCCGTTTGCCGGTACTAGTAGGCGGCACGATGTTGTACTTTCGCGCCTTGGAGTATGGGCTGTCACCCTTGCCCGCAGCCGATGAGGCGGTGCGACAACAACTTGAATCCGAGGCAAATGAAATAGGTTGGGAAGGCATGCACCAAAAGCTGGCAGTGATTGATACGGTGTCGGCTGAGCGTATTCATCCCAATGATCCACAGCGTATTCAGCGTGCCTTGGAAGTGTATCGGATAACAGGTACAACCATGACAGAACTCTATAGAGCTGAACCAGAGACTGTTTTTCCGTATCAAGCGGTGAAAATATCAATTAGTCCTGATGATCGCGCGATATTGCACGACCGAATTGCACAACGTTTTCAGACCATGATGGAACTCGGCTTTGTTGAGGAAGTCGAAGCTTTATACCGACGTGGGGATTTAAACTTGGATATGCCCTCAATAAGGACAGTAGGTTACAGGCAGTTTTGGCACTACGTACGAGGTGAATGCTCGCTCTCTGAGGCAAAGGAAAAGGCAGTTATTGCCACCAGACAACTGGCAAAGCGTCAACTAACTTGGTTGCGTGGGGATGAGTCAATTCAGCGATTTGATAGTTTAGCGGTCGATTTGTTAGACCAAGTCTTGAAAAGGCTAGCAAATAACCCAATATCTTTAAACACAGCGGGTTAACACCAGCATAGTTTTTGTTATAGTAACTGTTCGGTATCAAGGATTTGCCGATCTTTTGTAATATTTTGAACGATTTTTTTGCAGGCAGTAGTTAATGAGGTCATGGTTATCGGCATCATTATGAAGGCCCATAAAAACTATAATAAAGGAGTACGATATGAATAAAGGGCAAACATTACAAGATCCATTTCTTAATGCATTACGCAAAGAACGGATCCCTGTTTCTATCTTTTTGGTGAACGGCATTAAGTTGCAAGGCCAGATCGATTCATTTGATCAATTTGTGGTGCTGTTAAAAAACAGCGTCAGCCAAATGGTGTACAAACATGCTATTTCTACTGTTGTGCCGTCACGTAACGTTAAGGTTCCAGGCACTGAAGACGCGGGCAATAAATAAGCCATTGTTCATCGCTGGGGATACCATTGTTTGATCGTCCCCGTAGCGGTGAACGTGCCATTCTGGTTCATCTTAAATTTCCACAGGAAGACAGTCGCGAAGAACTCGATGAGTTTCGTGAATTAGTCACGTCTGCGGGAGCTAGTCCGGTTGCTGTTGTTAAAGGCAGTCGTAGTAGCCCGCACCCTCGATATTTTGTGGGCAGTGGTAAAGCAGAAGAAATTAAATTAGCAGCAGAAGAACATAATGCGGATGTGGTGTTGTTTAATCATGTATTAAGCCCATCACAAGAACGAAATTTAGAAGAATTATTGAAATGTCGAGTGTTAGATAGAACCGGTGTCATTCTTGATATTTTTGCACAACGAGCACAATCACATGAAGGTAAGTTGCAAGTAGAGTTGGCGCAATTAAAACATATGTCAACACGACTGGTACGAGGCTGGACGCATCTTGAAAGACAAAAGGGTGGTATCGGTTTACGTGGGCCAGGTGAAACACAATTAGAAACGGATCGTCGTTTATTATCCGTACGCATTAAAACAATTCGTAAACGGCTGGATAAAGTGCAGAAGCAACGCCAACAAGGTCGGCGCAATCGAAAACGTCGTGACGCGATCACGGTATCATTAGTGGGTTATACCAATGCGGGTAAATCAACGCTGTTTAATCGTGTTTCTGGTGCTGGTGTGTTGGTTGAAGATAAATTATTTGCCACTCTGGATCCAACTATGCGCCGTGTTGATCTGGGACAAAACGAACAAATTGTCTTGGCGGACACGGTTGGGTTTATTCGGCACTTACCGCATGATTTGGTCACCGCGTTTCATTCAACGCTGGAAGAGACCCGTGAGGCAGATTTACTGCTGCATGTTGTCGATGCCAGCAGTGAGCGGCGAGATGAAAATATTGATTCAGTGAATATCGTTTTAGATAAAATTGAGGCGAATAACGTCACTCAAATTATTGTCTATAACAAAATTGATTTATTGCCTGATACGCAGCCCCGTGTGGATCGCGACGAAGCAGGTAAAGTATGGCGCGTGTGGGTATCGGCAGTAACGGGTGCAGGGATTGATAATCTACGTAAAGTGCTGCATGAGGTCTGCTATGAACAGCCAGATTTGTACCAATCACAGGAAGTGTTTGAAGGTGAAGAATACGATAAGTACGACAGCCGCAATATG
>CAZIWG010000081.1:0-8458 GCA_964542925.1 uncultured Granulosicoccaceae bacterium
TTCAAAAAAAGTATGGTGCCGCGCCGTATAACCTACATTTTCTAAATCGTTATGCTTACCACCGGCACGCACACAACGTTGAGCACTGGTTGCCCGAACATAACTGCGTTTTTCCTGCCCAAGAAAAGTTTCTTTAAAGGGCACCATGCCAGCGTTGGTAAATAACAAAGTTGGATCATTACCCGGCACAAGCGAACTACTTGCAACAATTTCATGACCTTTGTCATGAAAATAATCGAGAAATAATTGACGAATTTCGTTAGTGCTCATCATAGTGCTAATCATCCAAACCTGTTACTGCCGCATTTATTTGTGCGTGGGAAAAACCCCGGTACTGCAAAAATTTCATTTGTTTGGCGCGCAACGCAAGTTCTTCTGCGGGCTGCTCACCAAACTTTTTATATCTCACTTCAAGCGCGAGTGCATTCCAATCTACCTCAGATTGCTCGATTGCGTCACTAATTAACTCACTCGCTACCCCACGTTCCTTCATTTCCATGCGGATACGTTGCAAACCAAAGCCACGCGCACTGCGCATGCGAACGTACGCCTCGGCATAACGCTCGTCACTTAATAAGTTATCGGCGACTAATCGCTCGATTACTTGTTGTATCAATTCGGATGGAAAATCTTTCTGTTGTAACTTGCGGGTCAACTCAAAAACAGAATGCTCGCGTCTGGCGAGCATGTTCATGGCTGACTGGTATGTTTTCGCTAACATAGGCAAAACCGTGCAACAGGATTGGTCCAGTCCAATAGCGGCGTAGTTTAGCCTTTCTCGGCGGACACATAAAGTAATAGGGGCGCCAAATGCGCCCCTATACTGTCTGTTTTTTAAGCAAGTGCCTCTTCAGGCTCATCATCTGCCTTAACATCGGCTTTTTTCTCTGCCTCTGCTTTACTTGGCAGCATTTTGGCGCGGATTTGTTCCTCAATATCATTCGCGATTTCTGGATGCTCTTTAAGGAAGTTACGTACATTATCCTTACCTTGACCAATACGTTCGCCTTTATAGCTGTACCAGGCACCGGCTTTATCGACGATTTCTTCTTTCACACCGATATCAATCAGCTCACCTTCATGCGACACGCCTTCGCCATAGAGAATATCGAACACAGTCTGTTTAAATGGCGGTGCGACCTTATTTTTGACGACTTTTACGCGTGTTTCGTTGCCGAGAATCTCATCACCCTTCTTAATCGCACCAATACGGCGAATATCCAAACGTACCGAGGCGTAGAATTTTAATGCATTACCACCAGTGGTTGTCTCAGGGTTACCAAACATCACACCAATCTTCATACGCAGCTGGTTAATGAAAATCACCATTGTATTAGAGCGTTTGATGTTAGCGGTAAGTTTGCGCAGTGCTTGTGACATTAAACGTGCCTGCAAGCCCATGTGTGAATCCCCCATATCACCTTCAATTTCAGCTTTAGGTGTTAAGGCTGCCACGGAATCGATGACTAATACGTCAACCGCGCCAGAACGAACCAACATATCGGTGATTTCTAAGGCTTGTTCACCCGTATCTGGCTGTGAAACCAGTAAATCATCAACATTCACACCGAGTTTTTCCGCGTAAGAAGGATCAAGTGCATGCTCAGCATCCACAAAGGCACAGGTACCGCCGGCTTTTTGTGCTTCGGCGATTACATGCAAGGTCATGGTGGTTTTACCAGAAGACTCTGGTCCGTAGATTTCAATCACACGCCCTTTGGGTAAGCCGCCTATGCCTAGTGCTAAATCCAAACCAATGGAACCGGTTGAAATCACCTCAATATCATTATTGATGCCATTTTCACCCAAACGCATTACCGAGCCTTTACCAAACTGTTTCTCGATTTGTCCTAGTGCCGCTGCAAGTGCTTTGCTCTTTTGATCTTCTTTAGCCATGGTGCTTCTCCAATGTGCTTCGTTATTAATATTGTTTGTTATTGCTGTGCTTTTTGTCTTTGCAGCAGCTTATGGAACTAGATTAGGTTATATATTCTCCTATGTCAATACTTTTTATCATGTGCGTATTTTGTACTTGATAGTAGATTTTATTAGATATAGCCCTATAATTTGTATCCATACTGGCTTTTGAATAGAGTAGAACCATGGCGAGCACATTTAAAACCGCAGCAGATATTAAACGAAACACCCGTCAACGCCTGCAATATATTGAAATCATGGCATTTTATACTGGTGTGGTGACACGTAGCGACGTGGCAAAAAGCTTTGGTATCTCTGATCCCGCTGCAACTAAAGACCTCAAACTGTATAGTGAACTGGCGCCAGACAACCTCACTTATCGTCATCAAGTATTTGGCTTTGTGCCAACAAACAGTTTCCAGGCAATGTTTGCCGATATCTCACCGGAAGTCGTTTTGCCGATGATTGCGAGTAACTTAGCCGTCGTCGCTGAGCCAATTGAAGAACAACCTATATATAGTATCGCGGTTGAAACCCTGCCCTTGCCCGTACGACTCCCCAGCAAAGAAGTGCTGGCACCGATTATTCGCGCACTCAAGCAAGGTAAACAATTACGTGGCAGTTACAAATCCATGTCGGAACGTGAAGATATTCAAGATCGTTTAATCGAACCGCATGCCTTAGTGAACACCGGACTACGTTGGCATGTGCGTGCTTACTGCCAACAAAGTTATGAATTTCGTGATTTTGTTTTATCGCGTTTTGTTGAATCCGAGTTACTTGATGTGGCTGCCGAGTCTAGTCCCCTCTACGATGATGACTGGACCGAAGCGATTACCTTAAAGCTATCGCCCCATCCTCAACTGAGTGAATCAAAACAAAATAGTTTACTGATTGATTACGATGCAACAGATGATGTGATTGAATTAGATATTAGACGTGCTTTAGTTGGTTACAGTTTGCATCGACTTTCTGTTGATACGACGACTGATCATTCTTTAAACCCGAATGCTTACCAATTAGTGCTATTAAACAGAGACGAAATAGAACCGTTTGCGGGTTGGGCTTTTTTATAAAATAGCAAAACACTTTGTGAAACCCAAATATGCTCTTCAGTACCCCCTAAGCAAACTCTGAATAAATCAGTAGACGCTATCATTCTGCAGAATCATTCGTTAGCGCCTGTTTAAAAATCTGCATTAATAACTCTATGTTTTTTACTCCGGCATAATTAGGCCGTGTAATAAAAGCAATTCGTCTATGTGGGCCAGGCTCATTGAGATGAACTGCGTTTAATTCAGAGTTACCGGATATTAATTGTTTAAGCGCCATGGCTGGTATTAATGTTGTCCCCATATGCCCCGCGACCATTTGTACCAATAGATTCAAACTCGTGGATGCAAGAGATGTGTCGGTTTTATTAGAAGGAAGCTTACAGGCTGCCAGTGCATGTTCCTTTAAACAATGTCCGTCTTTAAGTAACATCAGTCGAGATTGTTTTAATTCTGTACTGGTGATTTCCTTTTGTTGTGACAATTGATCATCTTTATGTGTAATCCAGTAAAAGTCTTCTTGCCAAAATTCAAACGTAAGCAACCCTTCTATATCAAAAGGCAGTGCCAGTATTGCCGTATCTAGCTCACCATTTTTAACTTTGCTAACCAAATTATGAGACTGATCTTCAACAATACGAAGTTGAAAGTCAGGGTATTGATGGCGAACTTTAGGCAACACCTTAGGTAATAAATAAGGGCCAATGGTTGGAATGACACCCAATGACATCGGATAGCTTAGCGGTGCCTTTAGATCCTGACCCAACTGGTACAAGTCATCCATCTGAATCTTGATGGCATGAGCCTTTTTGAGACATTCAGCACCGACGGAGGTTACCAGTACCTTTTTATTGTTACGCTCAAACACCTGAAATCCCAGCTGTTTTTCCATTTCGGTGATGGCTGTGCTGAGCGCAGATTGTGATACAGCACATAACTCAGCGGCTTTTTTAAAATGCAGCGTCTTTTCCACAGCCAGAATATAGGTTATTTGCTTTAATGAGATCATAATCAGTACTTCTATAAAATAGAATATAGTTATCTATTATAGTCAATTTACTAGAACAACTAAACCCCCTAATATCCTCTCAACGCTGAAACATAAACATCAGCCCAAGATTTTTAACTTTTATATTTAACGAAGAGGAAATACACAATGTCGATGATTAATAAACCAATCCCTGAATTCACAGCAGAGGCTTTTCACAACGGTGAGTTCAAAACAATCACTACTGACGACGTAAAAGGTAAGTGGTCAATATTTATGTTCTACCCTGCTGACTTTACCTTTGTTTGTCCAACAGAACTGGAAGACATGCAGAGCTACTACGCCGAACTTCAAGATCTCGGTGTAGAAGTTTATTCAGTATCAACAGATACACATTTTGTACATAAAGCATGGCATGACACCAGTGATGCTATTGGCAAGATCACATACCCAATGATTGGTGATCCAACTGGAACCATTACACGTGGCTTTGACGTCATGATTGAAGAAGACGCACTTGCATTACGCGGAACATTCCTTGCCAACCCAGATGGCATTATCAAGGTTTCTGAAGTACATGATTTGGGTATCGGTCGTTCTGCAAAAGACATGGTTCGCAAAGTGAAGGCAGCTCAGTATGTTGCTAATCATGATGGTGAAGTTTGTCCTGCAGCTTGGGAAGAAGGTGCTGAAACATTAACACCTAGCCTTGATTTGGTTGGAAAAATCTAATCCGCTTACTTCTCAAAAAGTAAAAATGATGTGAGCAGGGGAACCAAGTATCCCCTGCTCAATATCAAAAAAAACATTACGAATTATTTAGAAAGAGGTGACATATGTTAACAAGAGAAATTAAAGAAGCATTGATGGGTTACACCGCCAATATGCAAAATGACATTGCCCTAGTCATTCAAACGGGTGAGCATAATAAGCGTGCCGAGCTAGTGAGCTTTCTAAATAATTTTGCAAAAGTTTCAAAAAGAATCAGTGTGGAAGAGCGTGATACGCAAGGGCAATTAAGAAGCCCAGTCAGCTTTATGCTTGAAGTAGATGGCAAGCCGAATGGGATTCAATTTTCAGGTATCCCCAGTGGCCATGAATTTAATTCATTAGTGTTGGCTGTATTACATTCATCCGGTACTGCATTAAAACTCGATGATGCTTTGAAAAACATTATTTCCAATGTACAGCAAGAATTAAAATTCGAAGTGTACATGAGTTTAAGTTGCCATAATTGCCCGGAAGTTGTTCAGGCTATTAATCAGTTTGCAACAATCAATCCGAATATTACAACGGAAACGATTGATGGTGGCATTTACCCTGAGTTAATTGAAAAGAATGATATTCAGGGTGTACCCACTGTATTTTTAAATGGCGAGGTATTTGCAAACGGTAAAGTAGACACAGCACAGTTGCTTGATAAATTGATGCAAAAATACCCAGGAATTACATCCAGTGCCAGTCAAAAAGAATTACCAGTACAAGATGTGACCGTAGTTGGTGGTGGACCTGCCGGTGTATCAGCCGCTATTTATGCCGCACGTAAAGGTTTGAAGGTAACGATGATCGCTGATCGTTTAGGTGGTCAAGTAAAAGATACTATGGGTATCGAAAATTTGATTTCAGTTACTAAAACAACCGGACCTGAACTTGCTGGTGCCTTACAAGCACACTTGAATGAATACGACATTACAATGAAAGAACATTTTCGCGTCGAGAAAGTAGAAAAAGGTGACATCAAAACGATTCATCTTTCGTCAGGTGAAAAAATCAAGACGCGAACATTGGTTGTAGCAACAGGTGCAAAGTGGCGTGAGCTAGGCGTCCCTGGAGAGAAAGAGAATATCGGTAACGGTGTTGCTTATTGTCCGCATTGTGATGGGCCTTTCTTTAAAGGTAAAGATGTTGCGGTTATTGGTGGTGGCAACTCAGGTATCGAGGCAGCACTTGATCTTGCCGGCATTGTTAAATCAGTGACTGTATTTGAATTTTTGCCCGAGTTAAAAGCCGATCAGGTGTTAGTCGATCAGGCAGAAGCTCGTAGCAATATCACAATTATTAAGAATATAGCGACTAATCAGATCATTGCTGAAAACGGCAAAGTGAGCAGTATTGAATATCAAGATCGTGAAACAAATAAAGTCATGCGTAAAGATCTGCAAGGCGTTTTTGTTCAAATAGGTTTAATTCCTAATAGTCACTTTATGAAAGGCGTGATTGAGTTAAGTCAATATGGCGAAATTATAATTGATGAACGCGGGCAAACAAGTGAAGCAGGGATTTTTGCCTGTGGCGATGTAACTACTGTTCCGTATAAGCAGATAGTTATTGCGATGGGTGAAGGTGCAAAAGCGTCATTAGCCGCCTTTGATTATTTGCTAATGAATACAAATGCTGATCAAGTCGCGGCATAAAAGGAGACTGTGTAGGGGTGCTAAAAAGCAGCACCTCTAGTACTTATAAACTATAGTTTAATGATCAATATAGTATTTAAATACAGTTTTATTTTAACGGTTAAAACATTACAAATAGACACGTTTTTGTAGAATATATTTTACATTGCGAAGATATATAGGCAGTTCTATTTTTAAGGAGAAAGTTATGAGCGACAAGAAGAAATTAACTCTGACAAATGGCGCACCAGTAGGCGATAATCAAAACGTATTAACCGCAGGTCCTCGAGGCCCAATGTTATTACAAGATCTTTGGTTTCTAGAAAAACTTGCTCACTTTGATAGGGAAGTAATTCCAGAACGACGTATGCATGCCAAAGGCTCAGGTGCCTATGGTACTTTTACTGTGACGCACGATATTAGCCAATACACGAAAGCTAAAATATTTTCTGAAGTTGGAAAAAAGACAGATGTGTTTATACGTTTCTCAACCGTCGCCGGTGAACGTGGCGCTGCAGATGCAGAACGTGATATCCGTGGTTTTGCAATTAAGTTTTATACCGAAGAAGGTAACTGGGATATGGTCGGAAATAATACGCCGGTATTCTTTTTACGTGACCCACTGAAATTTCCAGATTTAAATCACGCCGTAAAACGTGACCCACGCACTAATATGCGCAGCGCTCATAGTAACTGGGATTTCTGGACTCTATTACCTGAAGCATTACATCAAATCACCATTTTGATGAGTGATCGTGGCAACCCACGTACATACCGTCATATGCATGGCTTTGGTAGTCATACCTTTAGTTTTATTAATGCAGATAACGAACGATACTGGGTGAAATTTCACTTCAAGAGCCAACAGCCAATAGAAAATTTGGCCGATGACGAAGCAGAAAAATTAATCGGTCAAGATCGTGAAAGTCACCAAAAAGATTTATACGAAAGTATTGAAAACGGTGATTTCCCACGCTGGGATTTTAAAGTTCAAATCATGCCTGAGAAAGAAGCGGCAACTTATCGCTTTCATCCTTTCGACCTAACTAAAGTTTGGTCACACAAGGACTACCCTCTTATTGATGTAGGTGTACTAGAACTTAATCGTAATCCTGAGAACTATCATGCTGAGGTTGAACAATCTGCATTTAACCCAGCTAATGTCGTACCTGGCATAAGTTTCTCGCCAGACAAGATGTTACAAGGTCGCTTGTTCTCTTATGGTGATACACAGCGATATCGTCTTGGCGTAAACCATGCTCAAATCCCCGTTAATGCACCACGTTGTCCTGTGCACAGTTTCCATCGAGATGGTGCCATGCGCGTCGACGGTAACTACGGTAGCACCAAAGGCTATGAACCTAATAGTTTAGGTGAATGGCAGGAGCAGCCAGAGGCAAATGAACCGCCACTAGAATTGCACGGCGCGGCTGATCACTGGGATGCACGAGAAGACGATGATGATTACTACACTCAGCCAGGAGATCTGTTTCGTATAATGAATGCAGAGCAGCAGCAATTGTTATTTGAAAATACAGCACGTTCCGTTGGTGGAGCTGATATTGAAGTACAGAAACGTCACATATCTAATTGCCTGAAGGCCGATCCGGCTTATGGCAAAGGCGTAGCCGATGCACTGGGGGTTGTACTAGATGATATAAGTTAGCAATAACACGATAATCGACAATACACTCCGGCCCACAAATAATTTATGGGTCGGAGTGACTGTTTGTTGTGTCTCATTCAGTGGCTCAAGAGGTTCGGCGCATCTACTATAAAGACAACTAAGATTTTAATATTTCAAAAACGCCCTGCAACGAATACATCACCGCCTGCTTACGAACCGCTTCACGATCACCACTAAAACATTGCACTTCAGCCGTCGTTTTCACCCCACGCACCACGCCAGCCACTTTATCTGCAATAGACCAAGCAAACCAAACCGTGCCAACCGGTTTTTCTACCGAACCACCACCGGGCCCAGCAATGCCACTTATCGATAAACTGACACTGGCATTACTTTTTGCCAACACCCCTTCTGATAAGGAACGCACTACCGCTTCGCTAACTTCGCCATTATCTTCTATCACCGCTGCAGGTACACCGAG
>CAZIWG010000082.1:0-8371 GCA_964542925.1 uncultured Granulosicoccaceae bacterium
CTCATACTAATGGCGCAGGGCATAAGTACTTAATTCAACATAGTGCAGGTTCGGGTAAATCCAACTCCATTGCCTGGACGGCACATCAACTGTCATCACTCTATGATGACAAAGGTAATAAACAGTTCGACTCTGTCATCGTTGTAACCGACAGAACGGTACTAGATGACCAATTACAAGAAACGATTAATCAGTTCGAACATGTTGATGGTGTTGTTGGACGAATTAATCGAAAAGAAGGCGATGGTTCTAAGTCAGAGAAATTAGCGACGGCTCTTGAAAACTCTCAACCTATCATCATTGTCACTATTCAAACCTTTCCGTATGTCTTAAAAGCGATTGAAAACAGTACCAGTTTAAAAGAACGGTGCTACGCAATTATTGCAGACGAAGCACATTCATCTCAAACAGGTTCAACGGCACGGCAATTAAAAGAAGTGCTGATGATTGATGGTAAGGGTATAGATGAAGATCTGTCCTCAGATGATATTTTAGATGCAGCCGTTGCTTCACGTCGCGCATCGAAGAATTTAAGTTATTTTGCTTTTACGGCAACTCCAAAAACTAAAACACTGGAATTGTTTGGGCGCTTACCTAATCCAGATGAACAACCCTCTAAAACAAATAAGCCAGAAGCCTACCATGTGTACAGTATGAGACAGGCGATTGAAGAAGGATTTATTCTGGATGTATTAAAAAACTATACCAACTATAAGGTGGCTTATAACCTTGCGCAAAAAATTGAAGCAGCAGATGAAGAAGTAGAAAGTAAAAAGGCCAAAGTAAAGCTTAATCAATGGGTGCGCTTACATGATTATAATATCTCTCAAAAAGTACAGGTCATAATTGAGCACTTTAAAGGCAATATAATGAGTTTGTTAAATGGGCAGGCCAAAGCCATGTTAGTAACCAGCTCTCGAAAAGAAGCGGTGCGGTTTAAATTAGGTTTTGATAAATACATTACGGAGAAAGGTTATCAAAAAATACATGCCATGGTCGCTTTCTCGGGCGAAGTAGAATTTAATGAAAAAGATCCAAATGTAGATGGTTTATTAGGCGAAAAGTTTACAGAAACTAATATGAACCCAAACCTCAAAGGCCGTGACATGCGTAAAGCCTTTGACTCGGATGATTACCAGGTAATGATTGTTGCCAATAAATTTCAAACAGGTTTTGACCAACCTAAGTTGGTTGCCATGTATGTGGATAAAAAACTCGGTGGTGTTGAATGTGTACAAACACTCTCAAGGCTAAACAGAACCTATCCTGGTAAAGCCGAAACCGGCACCTTTATATTAGATTTTTTCAATGAGCCAGACGAAATACTTGTGGCGTTTCAACCTTATTACCAAACTGCTGAACTTGATGATGTATCTGACCCAGATCTCATATTTGATTTATTCGACAAACTCCGCGCATCAGGAATATTTACTTGGTCCGAAGTAGAACAATTTTGTGTAGCCTTTTATGTGAAAAATAAAAGTAATGCCGCAATAGCTAATATATGTAAACCCGCAGTAGAACGGTGGAAGCAGCGCTATAAGTCCGCAGTAGATGCATACAAACTTGCTAAAGATATGTTTGAACGCACCAAGAAAAGTGGTGATGCCGTATTGATAGCGAATGCAGAAAATAGCTTGAAAGAATGTAAAGAAGAAAAAGATACACTCGAAATATTTAAAAAGGACTTAGGTACCTTTGTACGGTTTTATGAGTTTATGTCTCAAATTGTAGATTACGATAATAAAGATTTAGAAAAGTTGAGCTTGTATGCGCGTAACCTACGCCCAATGTTGCGAGAGACAATACTCGATGAAGATGATATAGATTTAGACAGTGTTGTATTAAGCCATTATCGACTTTCTAAAATAAGACAACAAGACTTAAACCTTCAAGAAGATGCTGAAGAATACTTAACCCCAGGCGATGAACTAGGTTCGGGTAAAGGGAAAAATAGAGAGGAAGAATTTTTATCTCAAATCATTACTCGCTTAAACGAAATATTTATAGTCGATCAGCTTACTACTAAAGATTTAGTGAACTACGCCTATACGATAAGAGATAAAGTAACTGAAAATAAAGCAGTCATGAGCCAGATTGCTAATAACTCACCAGAACAAGCAATGCTAGGTGATTTCCCCAAAGCCATTGACGATGCGGTATTAGATAGTAGTGAATCACATCAAAATCAAATGATGCAATTGTTATCTGATCCAGAAAAAGCTAAGGGCTTTGCTAGGGTAGTGTTTGATTTGTTGAAGTTGGCGGAATAATTAATTGTTCCGTTAACTTATTGTTATAAATATTTATTGTATATACATACATAATCCTGAGGTTTACATGTCTTATAATAATGAAAGTGTATTGAATGATTGGCAAGAAAAATTATTAGAACTAGAAGTATGTTTGAATGATTTTGAAGGGGGATTATTTAGCGAGCGAGCATGCAATGAACTTAGAAGTTTGGCGAAGGATACTATTATTTTATATTCTAATGGAGTGATTGACTCTAATATTTCTTTTAGTAATGTTTTAAAATCAGCAAGTAAAAATCCAAAAGTTAAAAGGTTCGCCGCTTTATTGATGTTGCGTACTCTTAATGTTGAAGGATTGTTGAAGAATAGCGATGATGATAAAAGTATCGAGCAAAATGTTTCTCAGTTGGTTGAAACTGCACTACCTGATTTTGATAAAAAATTTAAATTTTCAGATAAAAAGCAAACATTTGATAAAATTATTTTAATGGAGTCTGTTCATTCGCATATTATGGATAAAATTATCATATTAAAAAATATTCCACATATATTGAAAGATATTGTAAAACAAAAAGAGAGTGTGTTTAAAGCTATTAATAATAAGCAAGTGAAGTCTTATCTTAGATATTACGACTATGATAAAATGATAAGTGATGTTAAAGTTTTTTTATGAACGTTCTGATAAGCTACTTGAAATCAAAGATGAACAGTTTGGAATTCAACTTAACGAACTCAAAGACCTGGTTGCAGAAAAAATAAAACATTCTAAGGAATTATATGGTGAACTTCTGAATTTCTTTTATGTACCTTTTTTAAATACCTTTTCAGTTGCACTAAAAAAATTAGATGAGGATTCAAATAAAATCTTAGATTGTACTCTAAGACCCGCAAAATCTAGTACCTACAAAGCTGAAAAAAAATACCCATTATATGAAGTTGAACGTGAGATAAAGATTACAATCCCATTGATTAATGGTGGACCTGGAATTGCATATAATGTTACCTCTACCATTATATGCAATTCTGAATTGGTTGTGGTTGATGATGAATTAAATTTGGGTGATATGAGACCAGGCGAATTCCCATTTACTTTAAATGTTTTAATCATTGAACCTGTTAATGAAATTTCTTTTGATGTGGCAATACATTGGAATATTATGGGGCAAGTGGAAGAAAAGGCTTTAACATTTCAATGTAACATCCAATCGCAAGATCCTAATGTGAATTGGGGATCACTTGAATATAAAGAGCCATATAGTACAGAAATTGCTGAGGGTGATGAATTTGTTGGTAGAAAGAAAAAAGTAGCAGTCTTGGCAAAAAGACTACTTAAACCTAGAATGCAATCATCATATATAACGGGACAAAAACGCGTAGGTAAGACTTCATTGTTGCATATTCTGGCCCATCGTGAACACCCATTCTGGCGGAACGTGAACGCCTATTCTGTTCCATCGTGAACACTCATTCTGGTTGAACGTGAACACTTTTGCACGTTCACCAGAATAGGTGTTCACGATGCCAGAATCCTTTCCACGCATTGATTAACTCACTGCTAACCTACCTCATTTATTTTGGGGAAGGTTATGCCAACAAAGAGAATATCAATGCGACAACTACGAGAAGTACTGCGGCTTCGCCTGAAGGCTGAACTCAGTATACGTCAAATCAGAAACACCCTTCGGCTCAGCCTGGGCGCTATACAAAAAGTCACTCACAAAGTAGCCGAACTTGGCTTTGATTGGGAGGCGATTGAAAAACTTGATGACGGGCAACTTGCCCAACATTTTTATCCCGCTTCAGACAACCGAGTATCAAAACAGTTAATCTTGCCTGACTGGGTGGAGGTGCATCAGGAACTTAAACGCAAAGGCGTGACCAAACATCTGTTGTGGGAAGAATACACTCAAGCCTATCCCAACAGTTGCTACAGCTATTCCCAATATTGTTTTTTGTATAAAGATTGGTTGAAAAAACAAAAACGTTCCATGCGACAAACGCACAAAGCCGGTAAAAAACTGTTTGTGGATTACGCCGGTCAGACGATGCCGATTGTCTGTGGCAACACTGGTGAAGTACGCTTCGCGCAAATCTTTGTTGCGGTCATGGGCGCATCCAATTATGTTTTTTGTGAAGCCACCTGGAGTCAACGTTTACCCGACTGGCTCGGCAGCCATGCTCGCGCCTTTGCTTTTTTAGGCGGTGTACCGACAATCGTGGTACCGGATAATTTAAAAAGCGCTGTCACCAAAGCCTGTCGTTACGATCCCGATATTAACCCCAGTTACAACCAACTGGCCGCGCATTACGGTGTTGCGATTGTGCCCGCCAGACCGCTCAAGCCCAAAGATAAAGCCAAGGCTGAAGTGGGTGTGCAAATTATTGAACGTTGGATCCTGGCACGGTTGCGTCATCAAACCTTCTTCTCACTCGCTGAACTCAATCACTGCATTAGCGCCTTGCTGATTGAGGTGAACAACAAACCGTTTAAACAACTCAAAGGCACACGGCAACAATGGTTTGACTCACTCGATAAACCGGCACTGGCACCTTTACCAAAACACGCTTATCACTACACCGACATCAAAACCGTTAAGGTCAATATCGATTACCACATCCAGTACGACAAGCATTTATATTCGGTGCCGCATCATCTGGTGGGCGAAAAGATTGAGCTGCATGCCACCGATAACTTAATAGAACTGTATTTTCACAACCAACGTGTTACCAGTCATGTTAGAAAACACCGTCCCGGTATGACCACCGTCCCCGAGCACATGCCGGTTAAACATGAGAAACATCATCGATGGACCGCCGCACGATTAATGAACTGGGCAAAAGACATCGGCGATGATGTTTTAGTCTGGGTGCAAACCTTACTCAAACAAAAGCAGCATGAAGAGCAAGCCTATCGAGTGTGTTTAGGCTTGTTGAATTTATCCAGAAACTACCCGGCTAAACGATTGAACACGGCCTGCGCCATTGCCAGCAAACATCATCTTTATCAACTCAAGCACATTAAATCTATTTTACTGAGCAACCAGGACAAATTACCGCAAGTACAAGTACAACCGGAACAACAAGCCTTGTTACCACAGACTCACGAAAACATCCGCGGCCCTAAAAGCTTTCATTAACCAAAACAAAAAAAAGGAAATACCATGTTAGAACAAACCATAACTCAACTTAAACAACTGCGCCTCAGTGGTATGGCACATGCGTTAACCACTCAAATAGAACAACCCGGTACCTATGAAGGATTATCGTTTGAAGAACGACTGCAACTGCTCACCAACAATGAAGTGCAGGATAGAGAACAGCGCACACAACAGCGCTTACTTAAAGCGGCTAAATTTAAACTTGCCGCCCATGCCAAAGACATTGATTACCAACACCCCCGAGGCTTAAAACAAGCCTTGGTGGCATCGCTGTTGCTGTGCGACTGGTTAAGTAAAACTCAAAACCTGCTTTTAACCGGCCCTTGCGGCAGCGGCAAAACCTATCTCGCCTGTGCCCTGGGACACACCGCCTGCATGAAAGGCTATCGGGTGAAATACTATCGGTTATCGAGACTCCTGTTGGAATTGAGTCAGACAAAAGCCGATGGCAGTTACGCCAAAGCATTGCAAGCCATCGCAAAACTCGATTGCTTGATATTGGATGACTGGGGACTTGAACCGTTAACCGCAGCACAACGCAATGACTTGATGGAAATCATGGATGACCGACATGGCAGTTCATCGACGATAGTGATCAGCCAACTGCCCACCGATCAATGGTATCAATCCATCGGCGACAACACGTTGGCCGATGCCATTTTAGATCGCCTCATGCACAACGCACATCGAATTAACTTAAAAGGCGAATCCATGCGAAAAACAACAATAAATTTGACGGATGGTGAACACTTAGGTTAAAAATAGCTCAGCCCAATGCGTGGAGACAACACGTGTTCACGATGACCAGAATGGGTGTTCACGTTCACCAGAATACGCAATTGTTTCAAGTACCGTAATAAACTTGGAATGGATGTGGTTTTGGAAGCGCTCAAGTTGTATCAATCACAAAAGACTTTTCAGTTGGATAAGCTTGTTGAATATGCAAAAATTTGCCGAGTTGAAAAGGTGATGAAACCTTACCTAGAGTTAATACTATTTTGAATGTAAAAACTGCCTCATGTAATGGGCTTGACACTTGAGCTTATAGATACAAGAATACTTAATTAGAAACATTAATCCTCTTAAACACAGAGCCCCCCGCGCTCTGGCAAGCACCAAAATCCTGGAAGTAATAAAATCCCGTGTGCCGAAAATGTGCCACGATGTACCATATTTGATGTCGTTTGAGGCAGGAGTGGAATTATCATGAATTCCGAAATATTGATAAACGTGTTTACTTTCAGTGTTTTAGGTTAAATACTTGTGACAAAGTTGACACGATTTTTATAGGTTGTATGGCTACGAACCAGGCGGTCGGGCGTTCGAATCGCTCCAGGCGCGCCATATGTTTAGCTAAAAATCCATTCGGCAAAAGGTTCTATTTCGTCACGATTCACAATCACCAGCTGATAGGCATTGGGGTTCATCGAAAAGTCTTCTGTGGTATCCACCGACAGACGTTGTAATAAATAAGCGAGCAGGGCACCACGAACCTGAAGTTCAATGATTCCATCATTGGCTGCGTAATCGAGTAGCAAACTGTTGCGTTTTCTCTCGTTGAGTTTTGGGTGGGGTCTTAATTTTACGTTGATAAATTCGACCCAACTATCATCAAATTCAGGGCTCGATTCTGCATTGGTATCGAGTACGGTTGCATCGCTAACCCGAGACAACACAAAGTCTCTAAAATCAAAGGTTTCCTCGTTATAAGCACGAATATGCCAGCGTAAGCCCGTATTCACCAGAGCATGCGGTTCAATAATCCGCTTATTTTCTGCTTTGGACGCATCATCATGCCGGTCTGATAACGACAGGTAATTCAGTTGCAGCTTTTTATGGTGTTTGGTTGCGCGAATGATTTGCGCGAGTATTTCTTTACTTGGTAAGCGTGTCGGCAAGGGCAGGGGCTCAACCGGAATGCCGTAAACCAGATGCTGCGGCTGTGCACTACCCACCATGGTTAAGTTATTGGCAATCATCGGCAATGCTGTATTGGGCGACAAATCGGCAATAATGGCTTCAAAATGCTCGCCGGGAACAAAGCCGAATACAGCGTGCCTATATATAAGGTTATTCGGCGCGATTTGGTTATATAAGTTTAAATCCTTGGTGGCGGCTGCGTCGGACAGGCCAAATGTCTTTGACACGTCACTGCGAGTGACCACGCCGGTATAAAAGGCCATGATTTCAATGTATTGCAGTCGTTGCCGGTTTGCCCATTTTAATCGGCTAATGGCCTGAGCCTGGCTGTTCTTATCTTTATTCTTGTCGTTATTCACAGGGGGAATTAACCTTATTTATCCTATGTTTAGAGTATATCTAACTACATTATACTACACCATAAAAAATACTACAGAATAAAAAGTAAATAGGTAGTAAAAAGTATTGACATTAAAAAAAGTATTAGCTATTGTTCGTTACAGAGTGAGGTGAAGGTTTAATCGAGATGGAAATTAAACCTTCTGGCCAAACAACCAATGAACTAAATAATGGAATATAACCATAACAGGAGAAACACCAATGGCGGACAAAGGCGAGAATCAAAAACAACAAGCATTAGCAAATGCACTGGCACAAATAGACAAGCAGTTTGGCAAGGGCAGTGTGATGCGTCTGGGTGATTCCAGTGCAATGCGTAACATAGAAACAATATCAACCGGTTCTTTGGGGCTTGATGTTGCTCTGGGTGTGGGTGGTTTGCCAAAAGGACGTGTCGTCGAAATATATGGACCGGAATCATCCGGTAAAACAACACTCACATTGCAAGTGATTGCCGAATGTCAAAAAACTGGTGGCACGGCGGCTTTTGTTGATGCTGAGCATGCGCTCGATCCAACTTATGCCGAAAAACTGGGTGTGGATGTCGATGAGTTACTGGTGTCTCAACCCGATACGGGCGAGCAAGCACTGGAAATTACCGATATGCTGGTGCGTTCAAGTGCCGTCAGCGTGATCGTG